>JANOJB010000297.1:0-9014 GCA_031407985.1 Pseudomonadota bacterium
GCCCGTGAACGTCGGGGCCACGAACACGGCCGTCATGTACACGATCGGCAAGATCATCGTCGTCGGCGGGAACGGCAGCTTCAACGGTGACGGTCTACCGGCCAGCAACAAGGCCACGTTGATCGATATCAATGGGGGCGGAGCGGTCCTGACCGAGTTGCCGGCGATGACAAACCCGCGGCGATATCCGAACGGCATCGCGCTGCCCGAGGGGAAGGTCCTGATCACCGGCGGCACGAAGCTGGGAAACAGCAACGGCACCAACGCCGTGTACGCGACCGAGATCTGGAATCCCGCCAGCGGCAGCTGGACCGTCGGTGCGAACGCGGCCGTGTACCGCGGGTATCACTCGTTCTCGATTCTGTTGCCCAATGGGGTCGTGTTGTCGACCGGCGGCGGAACGCCAGGCCCCGTCACCAATCTGAACGCCGAGATCTACTATCCACCGTCGCTGTTCCGCACCGTCGGTGCCGCGGCCCAGCTTGCCCCCCGCCCGGTCGTCGTGGCGATAAGCGGCCTGTCTTACGCCAACGGCGGGGATCTCCAGCTTGATCTGGCCGACGCCGCGCCGATCTCGGATCTGGTATTGCTCGGCACCAGCAACGGCACGCACTCGTTCAACTCGGGCCAGCGTCGCATTCCGCTGGTCTTCACGCAGGAGAGCTACCGCCTGACGACCAGCATCCCGGCCAACACGATCACGCCGCCGGGCTACTACCAGCTGGTTGCGGTGAACGCGAACGGGGTTCCCTCGCGCGGGATCATCATCGCCGTCGGCCAGGGGGTGGCGGCGCCTCCGGTGCCCACGACGCCGTACAACCCTCCCGACCTGAATGTTCCCGTCGCCGCGCCGATCATCCCAGCGAACGGCACCGCGTCGTATGTACTCACCTCCGCGCCGGACGTGACCTACTCCTGGAATTTCGGTGACGGAACCCCCGAAACCCCCGCGTCCAGCGAGGCGTCGATCACCCATCAGTTCGTGTTGCCGGGCGTGTACACCGTCGTCTTGACCGCCCAGGCGCTCGATGCTTCGACCTCGCGCAGGACGCTGCTGCAGGGGGTCGCGACGCCGACGACGGCGTCGGTCCCGACCCATTCGTCGGCGCTGTCCGTCGAGACACGGTCCGGGGCTTCGGTGCGGTTGTGGGTGGCGAACCCCGACAACGACACCGTGGGCGTCATCGACCTGGCGACGAACAACCGGGTGGCCACCATCGCCGTCGGCAGCTCGCCTCGCACGATCGCGGTGGCTCCGAACGGGCAGCTTTGGGTGGTGAACCGTGGCGCGGCGTCGATCAGCGTCATCGACCAGAACACGTTGGCGGTGGCGCGCACCATCGCGCTTCCCCGCGCCTCGGCGCCGTACGGGCTGGCGTTCGCGCCCGATCGCTCGGCGGCCTACGTCGCGCTGGAAGCCACCAGCACTCTGCTGAAACTCGATCCGACCTCCGGGGCCGTTATTCAGTCGGTGGTCATGGGCAGCACCGGATCCCGTCACGTATCGGTCGCGGCGGACGGCACGATCCTGGTCACGCGATTCATCACGCCGCCGCTGTCGGGTGAATCGACTGCGTCGGTGGACGTCAACCTGGGTGGTGGCGAAGTCGTGGTCGTTGATCCCAACACCTTCGCCGCGGCGCAGACGATCACGCTGCGGCAAAGCATCAAGGCCGACACGCCCACGCAGGGCAGCGGCGTGCCGAACTACCTGGGCGCCGCGCTCGTCTCACCCGACGGAACGGCGGCCTGGGTGCCGTCCAAGCAGGACAACGTCGGGCGGGGCACGCTGCGCAACGGGCTGCCGCTGGACTTCCAAAACACGGTCCGCGCCATCACGTCCCGGATCGACATGGTCTCAAGGACCGAGGACCACGCGGCTCGTATCGACCTCGACAACGCGGGCATCGCGACGGCCGCCGTGTTTCACCCAAGTGGTGTCTACATGTTCGTCGCGCTGGAAACCAGCCGCCAGGTGGCCCTGGTCGACGCGATTCGCGGGTCCGAATTGCTGCGCTTCGACGTCGGCCGCGCGCCGCAAGCGCTGGCGCTTTCTCCCGACGGCAACACCCTTTATGCCCAGAATTTCATGGACCGCACGGTCAGCGTGATTGATCTGACCCCGCTGTGCGCCCGAGGTGAACTGCGTGTCGCCGCCGTCGCGACAACGTCGACCGCCGCCACGGAAACCCTGTCGGCGACGGTGCTCCTCGGAAAGCAGTTGTTCTACGACGCCCGCGATGCTCGATTGGCCAAGGACGGCTACCTGAGCTGCGCCTCGTGTCACAACGACGGCGGTCAAGATGGCCGCGTTTGGGATCTGACCGGCTTTGGGGAAGGACTGCGCAACACCATCGCCCTGTCGGGACGCGCCGGCATGGGACAAGGGTTCGTCCACTGGAGCGCGAACTTCGATGAGATTCAGGACTTCGAAAAGCAGATCCGCGGCCTGTCGGGCGGAACCGGCCTGATGACCGACACGCAGTTCAACACCGGGACGCGGAACCAGCCGCTTGGTGACGCGAAGGCCGGCGTCAGCACAGACCTCGACGCCCTGGCCGCCTACGTGGGATCGCTTGGTCGCTTCGCGCTTAGTCCGTACCGGAACACCGACGGCACGTTGACCGCCGCCGCCACGTCGGGCAAGACCGCGTTCACCACCGCCGGGTGCGCGTCCTGTCATGGTGGCGCGTCGTTCACGATCAGTGCGACCGCTGCCGCGATGAGGAACATCGGCACGATTCAACCCAGCAGCGGCACCCGGTTGGGCGCCGCTTTGACGGGAATCGACGTGCCCACCCTGCGTGACGCGTGGGCCACCGCGCCCTATCTGCACAATGGCAGCTCGCCGACAGTCAGCGCGGCTATCCAGGCGCACAGCGGCGTGACCCTCGACGCCACGGATCTGGCCAACGTCGTTGCGTACGTCCAGCAGATCGGCGGAGACGAGCTGGGGCAGGCGGGGGCTTGGAGATTCGATGAAGGCAGCGGCAACACCGCCGCCGATTCGTCCGCCTCAAATCGTCCCATGACCCTGACGAACGCCACCTGGATCGGTGGCAAGGTGGGCCGGGCCATTCAACTCAACGGGACCAACGCACTTGGGTCGACCACGGCGTCCGTGGTGGACACGTCGGGCAGCTTCACGGTCGCGGCCTGGGTCAGGCTGAATTCATTGACCGGATACCGCACGGCCGTGAACCAGGACGGGGCGAGTATCAGCGGCTTCTGGCTGCAATACAGCCAGGCGCAGGGCAACAAGTTTTCGTTCACCATGCACAGTGCCGATTCGACGACCAGCACCGCGACGCGGGCCGTCTCGGCGACCAGCCCGATCCTCGGCCAGTGGTACCACGTCGCCGGCGTGCGCGACCGCGGCGCCGGAACCATGAAGATCTACGTCAACGGCATGCTGGAGGCGACGACGGCCTACGCTGGCGGCTGGGCGGCCAACGGAGCGATGAATGTCGGCCGCGGCAAGTTCACCAACCCCAACGACTGGTTCTCCGGAGCGGTCGACGATGTTCAGGCCTTCACGGGCGTCCTGACCGACACCGACATCGCCCAGCTTGCGCAGCAGGGGAAGGCGCCCAGCCTGGGAGCCTGGAAGTTCGATGAGGGAACTGGCACCAACGTGGCCGACGCCTCGGGCGCGTTCCATCCGCTGACGCTGGCCAACGCCACCTGGGTCGACGCGCGGCTGGGCAAGGGGGTCAGGTTCAACGGCACGTCGACCGTCGCAACCACGACGGCCCCCGTGGTCGACACGGCGGGCACGTTCTCGATCGCGACCTGGGTTCGCCTGGATTCGTTGACGGGAGCGCGGACGATGGTCAACCAGGACGGCGTGAACGTCAGCGGCTTCTGGTTGCAGTACAACGCGTCGGTGGGCAACAAATTCTCGTTTGCGATGCAGGCGTCCGATTCGACCACCGGCGCACTGTCGCGCGCGACGTCGACCACCACTCCCGTCGTGGGGCAGTGGTATCACGTGGTCGCGGCGCGCGACAAAGCCGCCGGCACGATGAAGATGTTCGTCAACGGCAACCTCGAGGCGACCACGTCGTACGCGGGCGGTTGGACCGCGAATGGGGCCTTGAACGTCGGTCGCGGCAAATCGACGACCAACAATGAATGGTTCGCCGGAACGATGGACGATCTCCAGATCGTACCGACCGCGCTGGCCAACACCGAGGTCAGCACGCTTTTCGCCCAGGGACGGGCGCCGGTGCGCGGAAGCTGGAACTTCGACGAGGGAACGGGCACCAGGGCCAACGACGGCACCGTCGCGGCACGACACCTGACGACCACCAACGCGACCTGGGTGGCCGGCAGGAACGGGAACGCATTGCGGTTCAACGGGACGAACGCGCTGGCGGCCTCGGCCGGCGCCGTGCTGGACACGACCGCCAGCTTTTCGGTTGCGGCCTGGGTGCGCCTGGATTCGTTGACGGGCTACCGTACCGCCATCAATCAGGACGGCGCGAACATCAGCGCTTTTTGGTTGCAGTACGGCGCAGCGCTGGGCAACAAGTTCTCGTTCACCATGCACAGCAGCGATTCGACCAGCAGCACGGCGACCCGCGCCGTGTCCACGACCGTGCCGGTGACGGGCCAGTGGTACCACCTGGTCGGCGTGCGAGACAAACTGGCCGGCACGATGAAGCTGTACGTCAACGGCGCGTTGCAGGCGACCACCGCGAATACCGGCGGCTGGGCGTCGACGGGGAACCTGAACGTCGGCCGCGCCAAGTGGACCAACGCGAACGATTGGTTCGCGGGCTCCGTGGACGACGCACGGGCCTACGCCGGAGCGTTGACCGACGCGGACGTGACGGCGCTGTTCACGGGAAGCCCGTAATTGCCGTTGCGTCTCGCGCGATCCCGGTGGTGGCTGCCGCTGGGGTTGCTCGTGCTGTTGGTCGGGGCGGCGGTGTCCGTGCGTGCCCTTCGACGCGGGACGGGCGACGTCCAGGCCGACCGCACCAGCTTCCTGACGAACTTCCAGCCCCTGAACCTTGTGGACCAGGCCGCGCGACCGTTTGACGTCGGGTCGCTGCGGGGCAAGGTCGTCCTGTTCAATTTCATCTTCACATCCTGTCCCAACATCTGTCCCGTGCAGACGCAGGCGCTGGCCGAGGTGCAACGTGGGTTGCCGCAAAGGGATCGCGACCGGGTCCATTTCGTATCGGTGTCGATCGATCCCACCCATGACACGCCCCAGGTGCTCCGCTCGTTCGCCGAACGTTTCAAGGTCGACTTCTCGCGCTGGACCTTCGTGACCGGCGGGACCGCGGACATCGATCGCCTGGCCGATCGTTTGCGTTTGTTCGCCGAAAACAAGGACCGCCGCCCGGAAAACCACGGCACCACGTTGTGGCTGATGGACGGCCAGGGACGGCTGATGCAACGCTACGCGGGCAATCCGCCCGAGGTCCCTCGCCTCGTCAGCGAGCTTCACGCTCTGGTGAAGTTCACAAACTGACAGGCCGCATTCACCGTATGACCCGATTCCCCCAGGGCCGCTACTGAGACGGCGGAACGTGAGTGCCGAATTTCGGCTCTGGCGTCTTTCCAAGGGAGGGTCATCGGGCATTGAAAAAGCTCACATCGCCAAACCTGGGATTGGCCGTGCTGGCGCTGGCGCTGATGGCCGCCATCGGATGCGGCGGCTCGAAACCATCTGGAAGCGGTCGCATCGGTGAAGGCGGCGGCGCGGCGGGCGGCGGTCCTTCGACGGGCAGCGGCGGCGCGGCGGGAATCCGTGGCGACGGAACCGGCTCCGCACCAGGCGGCGCGGGTGCGGGTGCGGGCGCGGGTGGTGGAGCGGGAGCAACCGGTGGGGCGGGGGGCGCCGGCGTCATCGCCGATTCGAACGCGGCTGGGTTGCGTCCGTTGCGCCTGTTGACCCGCCGCGAGTACGCGAACACGGTGCGCGACCTGCTGGGTGATCCATTCGCTCAGCCCGGCGCCTTGCCCCTGGATGAAGAGAGTGGGTTCGGGGGCTTTGCGTTTCACACCACGGGAAACGTGGCGGAGCTGAGCGCGACCCAGTACCGAGACGCCGCCGAGACAGTGGCCAAGCTTGCGTTGACCAGCATCAACACGTGGCTGCCATGCGCGGCGACCGTGACCTCCCCCGATGCCGAGGCGACGTGCCTGAATACATTCCTCGGTCCGAACGGCTTCGCGGCCAGAATGTATCGCCGGCCCCTGTCCACGATCGCGACCACCGGGGATGTGGCGCGCCTGACCAGGCGATTCACCGCGGCGCGGGCCGCGCCGTTGTCGCTGGATTTCGCCGACGCCATCGGACTGCTTGTCGAAGGTGTATTGCAGTCGCCGCAGTTCCTGTACCACTGGCAGCTGGATCCCGTCGCCCCCGTCGTGCGTGAGGGAACCGTCGTGAAGTTGGGGAGCTACGAAATCGCCAATCGGTTGTCGTATCTGTTGTGGGGCACGATGCCCGACGCGATGTTGTTCGCCGCCGCCGCCGCGGGGCAACTGGGGGACATCGCGACCGTCGACGCGCAGGTCCGGCGCCTGTTGAAGGACCCAAGGGCGGCCGAAACGTTCGCCGATTTCTTCGCCGACTGGCTGGACATCGACCACCTGCCCGACAGATCGAAGGATTCCGTGCTTTATCCCGCGTACAACGAAACGCTGGCGGGCGCGATGGCCGAGGAGGTGCGAAGTTTCGTCAAGGCGATCGCCGTCACCGGCACGGGTCGCCTGGATGAATTTCTGACGGGGACCGAATCGTTCACCAACCAGCCACTGGCCGCCCTGTATGGGATCACCGGCGTCACGGGGTTGGCATTGCAGGCCGTGTCGTTGAATCCCGTCCAGCGATCGGGCCTGTTGACGACGGCGGCGTTCATGAGCGTCACGGGCACGTCCGATGGATCAAGCGGGCCCCGCCGCGGTAGGGCCATCTATGAAAAGCTCCTGTGCGCGGTGGTTCCTCCCCCGCCGGACGCCGTGCCTCCGCTTCCAGAACCACCGACGACGCCGGCCACCACCCGGCAGCGTTTCGAAGTTCTTGTTCAGCATCCCTGCGCGACCGCCTGTCATGTGACGTTCGATCCCTTTGGCTTCGCGTTCGAAAACTACGACGCCATCGGCGCGTACCGAATCACGGACAACGGTCTGCCGGTCGACGCCCGCGTCACGTTGACCCTGGACGGTCGGCAGCGGATGTTCACCGACGCGCGTGATTTGGTGGCCGCCCTGTCGACCAGCGATGAAGTCCATGCATGTTTCACCCGGCAGTGGTTCCGGTACGGCGTGCGGCGCATGGACACCGCCCCGGATCGCGCGTCGATAGACGGCGCACTGACCGCGTTCAAGACCAACATGCGCGACGTGCGCGAGCTGGTCGCGGCCTTGGCTGTCTCGCGGACGTTTCGTTATCGGACTCCAGATGGCGGTGAAGTGCTGCCATGACGACCGACAGGACGAACCGGTATTCGCGGCGCGCGTTTCTGAAAGCGTTGGGTGCGGGGATGGGGATGTTGCCGTTGCTCAATTGCGAGCGGGCACTTGCCCAGACGGCCGGCGTGGTCAAACGGATGATATCCATCACCTGGACCAACGGAGTCGTTGCGTCGAACTTCTACCCACCCGAAGGTCCCCTGACGGGTCCGTTGCCGCCGATCCTGGCGCCGCTTGAGCCGTGGAAATCGAGGATTCTGGCCATGCGGGGACCGGGTGTGGGCACCATGATGGGCGGCGTCGATTTGAATGTCATGGTCGACGCGGGCCAGACCTACAATGGTCACCAGGCGTATCCGTCGCTGCTGACCGGAAGCTACCAGGGCGCGACCCCTTCGATTGACACTCTGATCGGCGATCAACTGAAGATGCGGGGCTTCGCGGCTCCGCAAATGATTCTGGGGTGCCGTCCTGCCTCCACCTCGACCAGTTGGCGTGCGGGCGGGATGAAAAACGTCGCCGAGACAGATCCGTATCGTGTCTACACGCGGCTATTCGGAGTCACCCCCCAGCCACCATCCGCCGCGGTGTTGGCGCGGCGGAAGAGTGTGATCGATGGCGTGATTGAGGACATCAACACGTTCGCGGCCCGCCTGGGCAAGGAGGACAGGGTCAAGATCGACGCGCATCTCGAATCGGTGCGGGCGATCGAAAAACAGCTGCTGATGCCGCGACCGCCCCCGGCGCCGTCTTGTACGCCGCCACCCAACACACCGGCCGGGCTGGTTTTTAGCCAGGTCGCGAACTATCCCCAGCATGTGAAGCTGATGGTCGACATCATCGCCGTGGCCGTCAGATGCGACATCGCGCGGGTCTTCACGCTGGATCTGATCGACGACGGCGGCGGGAACAGTTTGACGTTCCCGTGGCTGGGGATTGCCAGCCAGGACTATCACACGGTCGCCTCCCTGGGCAGGGCGGGCTACCCGCAGAAGACCTTGATCGACGCATGGTTCTACGCGCAGGTCGCCGATCTGGCCGGACAATTGGCCGGCATCTCCGAGGGCTCATCCACGGCTTTGGACAACACGGTGGTCTTGGTCAGCAACGACATGAACGAAGGCGCCCTGCACATGGTGAAGGGCTTGCCATACCTGATCGTCGGTAGCGGCGCTGGTTTCTTCAAGCAGGGAGTGTGCGTGCAATTCCCCGGGAACGTCCCGAACAATCAGCTTCTGACCAGCGTCTGTCACGCGATGGATCTGCAAGTGCCCAGCGTGGGAACGACCTATGCGGGTGATCTGGACGCGATGCTGAAGGCCTGACGTGGCTTTCGAAAAACCGAACACCCCAGCGCATACGGCAGTTCCTTTGCGGCGACGGATCGGCCCCGTGCTAGCCTGCAGATCATGCTGGGTCCCGAAGAGACAGGCGGTGACAAGCCCTTCGATCCCGAAGCCGCGCTCTCGCCGTTCAAGGTCGAGGAATGGCGGCGCCTGACGCCGTCACAGCGACTGGAACGCGCCTGGGCCCTACGGGGGCGGCTCATCAATCCGCGAGATGTTCATGATCGCAAGCTT
>JANOJB010000299.1:0-14291 GCA_031407985.1 Pseudomonadota bacterium
TTGTGCCCAGGGACAGAATCGAACTGTCCACACAGGGATTTTCAGTCCCTTGCTCTACCAACTGAGCTACCTGGGCGAGAGGTCGCGCGTACAATGCCAACCACCATGGCACTGGTCAATAGCCGCGGCGGATCCCTTGCCCTCTTGGGTTCCCTGATGCTGTTGTGTACGCCCCGCGCCGCACTCGCCGCGGGCTTCGACCTGGATTTCTTCAAACCGGCCTCGGCTTCGACGGGGTACCTTTCCGAGGAAAGCGCGCGTGTGCTGCCCGCGGGCGCGCTGGATCTGGGCATCGCGTTCGGCTATGCGCGACAGCCGCTGGTTCGTCGCGATCAGCTCACGGGTCAAGGTGCCGGCGACATCGTGAAGGACCGGTTCACCGGATTCTTCACCGCCGCGTTCGGGATCGCGGATCGCGCCGACATCGGGATCCGGGTGCCCGCCGTTGTCCGTCAGACAGGCGACGTCGACGTCGACATCTCGCAAGGCGGCGGGATCTTGCAGCGCCCGCGCGCGCGCGCCTTCGGCGATGTCGAACTGCTGACGCGCTTGCGCATGGTGGGCGGCCCGGAAGCCACCGGATTCCACCTGACGTTGACCGCACCGTTCGGCATTCCGACCGGCGCCCCGGACGGGTTAACCGGCAACGGCAGGGTCAGCTTCAGGCCGCGCGTGATCGCCGGCTGGGAGGCCCACCGCCTGTCGGCCGCCGCGTCGGTCGGTTACGAATTTCGGCGGCCCGCCGAGGTTCCATCGTCGAATCTGGTTGTGGGCAACGCGCTAGCCGCCGGCGCGGGAATCGCCTATGCCGTGATCCCGTGGAGGGTTTGGGTCCTGGGTGAAGCAAGCGCCTCGGTCGGGGCGTCGCAGTCCGAAACCGGTGTCTCGGCAATCCCCGCGCAGGCGATGGTCGGAGGCCGGATCCTGTTGGCGGATCGTCTCGTGATCCAAGCGGGAGCGGGCACCGGACTGAATCGTGCCCCCGGCTCGCCGCGCTTTCGGGCGCTGTTTACTATGACGTACCTCTGGGGCCCAGCAGCGCGACAGCGCGCGCATTGACCAAACGGCCCAGCTTGATCGCGGTTGCCATGCCGCCGACGCCCAGCTGACACGAAATTGTCACGTCATCGTGGCGGCGCGACCTTGGGCCCAGTTGCAGCACGCGCGTGGATCAAATGGCGGTGAACTGTCACCATGCCCGCCCTTGAAAAGGTCTACAAGGCTCCTCATCGATCGCTCGCAACACGATCGGGTTCATTCGGGCGTTCCATTCAAGGAGACAACACAATGAGACGAATCGGGCTTTTGTTTTCGGCGGCGACGATCGGCGGAATCGCGATCGCCAGCTGCCAGGGTCAGGACAAAGTTGGCGGCGGGACCGCGGGCGACGGAGAAGGACAGATCAGCCTGGCGTTGGTCCAGGCCCCGGCTGACGCATCCTGCTTACAAGTGACGGTCGATGGATACCGGCAGGTGGTTCGCTCATTTTCCCTGACGCCCGGCGAAACGACGGTCTATCGTTTGTCCAGCCTGCCGACGGGACTGGCCATGGTCAGCGCCAAGGCGTTCGCCGTGCCGTGCGCGTCGGTGAACCCGGGCGTGGATCCGAATTGGTTGACCGATCAACCGGTGGCGGTTCAGATCGGGACGTCGTCGACGCACGTTCTCCTGCGGTTGATTCGCAACGGGAGAATTTCGATCGGCGTGGACTTCGAGGGAACCGGCGGTGGATCAGGAACGATGACGCCTCCTGGTCCAGGTTCGTGCACAGGTGGATTCACCAGCTCCCAGTCTCCGTACCTGTTGCCGTTGGCGCCGGGCGTGATGACGAAAGCACTGTTCACCGTGGGTGATACCGCGAACCTGAAACCCGACATGACGCCGTATCGCATGGTCGGCCTTCTTGATGGGATGGGTGCCTTCGACAACGGCGACGGCACGTTCAGTGTGCTGGCGAACCACGAGATCGGCGCTGGCGCCGGCATCGCCCGCCTGCACGGTGGTCGGGGCGCCTTCGTCTCCAAATGGACGATCCGCAAATGCGATTTGGCGGTCTTGAAAGGCGAGGACGTCATCAAGCAGGTCGTGTTGTGGAACACGGCGACCTCATCGTACGACGCACCGTCCACGGGAGCGGCGTTCGGCCGGTTCTGTTCGGCGGATCTGCCGGCGGGAACCGCCTTTCTCGATGCGGCGACCGGGCTCGGCTATGACGGACGCCTGTTCATGAATGGAGAGGAAGTCGGTAACGAAGGTCGCGCCTTCGCCCACGCGATGGACGGAACCACCTGGGATCTGCCGCGCCTGGGCAAGTTCAGCTGGGAAAACGCGGTCGCCAGCCCGGCTCCGGGCGTGAAGACCGTCGTGGTGGGGTTGGACGACAGCACACCGGGTCAGGTCTACGTCTACGTCGGCACCAAGACCGGTGTGGGATCCCCCATCGATCGCGCCGGGCTTACGAACGGAAACCTGTTCGGCGTTCGCGTCGATGGTTTCCCCTCGGAAGTCACCGCCACCGGGATTCCATCCGGGACGGCGTTCACCCTGGCCCCGTTCGGCAATGTGGAAAACATGACCGGTACAGCGCTTGACGCCGCCAGCAACACGGCCCTTGTCACCCGGTTCGCGCGCCCCGAGGACGGCCACTGGGATCCGAACAGCCCGAACGACTTCTACTTCGTCACCACGTCGTCGTTCACCACGGCAAGCCGCCTTTGGCGCCTGCGGTTCAACGACGCCCAGAATCCGGCCGCCGGGGGGAAGATCGACATGCTGCTCGACGGGACCGAGGGACAGCGCATGATGGACAACATCACGATGGATCGCTTTGGCCACGTCTACATCCAGGAAGACGTGGGCAATCAGGCCCACAACGGCAAGATCTCGCGCTACGACATCGCGACCGACACCCTGACCGTGATCGCCGAGCATGATCCAGCGCGGTTCATCGCAGGTGGTGGGCTGTTCCTGACCCAGGACGAAGAGTCGTCGGGAATCATCGACGTGTCCGACATCCTGGGAGACGGCTGGTTCGTGATCAACGATCAGGCGCACTACAACATCATGGATCCCGAGTTGGTCGAGGGCGGCCAGTTGTTGTTGATGTTCGATCCCGCGTCGCGCAAGCCGTAAATGCGCGGTGGCCTACACATTGCCGGGGCGACCGTCCCGGCGATGGTTGTGGTTGCCGCCTTGGGATGTGAACCTGGTCCGGTCGGGCCACGCAAAGACGCTCCACAAAGGATCGTCCGCGTGGATCGATCGGACCAGCCGCTTTCTGGGGCCAGCCCTACCGAGGTCGATCGGTTCGCCGACGGCGACGCGTTGTTCGAGGCGTCGTTTCGCGTGCCCGACGGCCTGGGGCCCCTTTATGTCCGCGCCTCGTGCGAGGGATGCCATCAGGCCGATGGCAGGGGACCTGGGTTGGTCGCCAAGATGGCTATGGTGGGGGCGATGTTGGGGAGCGATCGGTCGACCCCGCGTCCGGATCAGCTGCCATTGCGTTTCGGGAACACCCAACGTCCGTTCGTGGCGGCTGGAGCGCGTACACCGATTGCGACTCCGGTGGGGTCGACTGGTTTGCGCGTGACCTATCGACTGCCGCCGGCGGTTTGGGGCCGTGGGTACCTGGAGGCGGTCGACGACCAAGAGATCGAACGCGTGGCCGCCGCGGCCGCCGCGCGTCCGGGCCCCATCAAGGGGCGCATCCACCGCGTTCGGTACGGGGCCGAGCCGAACCCGGGCACGCGTGTTCACGCCCACGCGCTAGGCACCGCCGGGTTGATAGGCCGCTTCGGCCTGAAGGCACGAATCGCCACGCTCGACGAATTCGCGGCCGATGCGCTGCAGTCGGACATGGGCCTGACGTCCCCCCTGCGGCCCAACGAGCTGCCGAATCCCGATGGCCTTGCGGACGACGCGAAGCCCGGGGTGGATGTTTCATTGGAAACATTGAACGCGCTTGCCGACTACGTGCGCTTGATCGAGATGCCGCGGCGCCCGAACGACGGGACGCAGGGACGCGGGCCGACACTGTTCGCCGAGACCCTGTGCGCCACCTGTCACGTGCCCCGCCTGCGCACGCGGGCCGACTATCCGATCGCTGCCCTGGCGGGGATCGAAGCGCCCGTCTACACCGACCTTCTGCTGCACGATATGGGAAGCGCGCTTGCCGACGGGATTGTCGACGGTGACGCGGGACCACGCGACTGGCGAACCGCGCCACTTGTCGGCCTGCGGTTCATGGTCGCGTACCTCCACGATGGGCGGGCCCATTCGGTGGCGGAAGCTATCGCCCTGCACGAGGGGCCGGGGTCCGAGGCCAATGTGGCCGTTACCCGCTTCCGGGCGCTGGGCCCTTCGGACCAGGCACAGTTGGTCGACTTCGTGAAAGGATTGTGATGATCGCGGCCGCGAAAGTTCTGCTGCTGTGGACTGTGCTGCTGGGAATCGGTTGCCGGCAGGACGGCGCCGAGTTGGCGAGGCGTTCGAGCGAGATCTCTATCGGAATGAAGCGCCTGCTGGCGACGCGCCTGGGTGAGTGGCAGTCGGCTTCACGTCGGCTTATAGCCGCTTCTCCCGTGTCCAAGGGGCGCGGGTGGGACGCGCGCCTCGATGCCGCCGCGCTGGACGCGATGAAGCAGGCGTGGGCCGACGGCCGCATCGCCTACGAGCGCGTCGAGGGCGCCATAGCCCCGTTGTTTCCCGAATCCGACACCGCCACCGACTCGCGGTACGACCACTTCTTGACGGTGTCGGGCGCGGCGGGCGATCCTGATCCGTTCGATGGTGTCGGGGTGGTCGGAATGCACGCCATCGAACGCATTGTGTGGGCGGACCGCCATCCCGCCGCGGTCATCGAGTTCGAGCGTTCGTTGCCGGGGTATCGCCCGGCGCGATTCCCCGCCACCGAGATCGAAGCGATCACTTTCCGGGATGGCCTGGTCGCGCGTTTGCTGGCCGACGTCGACCAGCTGATCGCGGACTTTCAGCCGCTGGCGCCGGACGTGGCGTTCGCGTACCGGGGACTGGTCGATCTGGCCATCGAGCAGGCTGAAAAGGTCGACAAGGCCGCCAGCGGCGAGGAAGAGTCGCGGTACGCGCAATCCACCATGCGCGATTTGAGGGCGAACATCGCGGGCTGTCGCGAGGCGTACGACCTGTTTCGTCCGTGGGTGTTGTCGCGCCCCGGCGGTGATGTGGCCGATCGTCGCGTCGGTGAGGCGTTCGCGCGCTTGGACAGTGCGTACGGTCGCGTACCGGGCGACGCCATTCCGCAACCTCCCGCCACATGGAGCGGCCTTGATCCCAGACCCGCCGATCTGGCGACGCCATTCGGGCTGCTGTTCGCCGCCGTTCGCCGTGAGATCGATCCGAAAGCCAAGGGATCCCTGGTCGCGGCGCTGGGCGAGGTAGCGGCCAGCATCGGACTACCGGCGGCCATCCTCAGATGACGACACGCCGGTTCGCTGGCCGGGTACTGTTGGGGGCGGCCGTTGTTTGCGCCATGGGGTGTGATCGTCGCCGGGATTCCGTCGGCGGTGCATCCCCGCCGCCGGCGCGATCGGAACCGTTCGTGGCGTTCGAAAGCGACCTGCGAAAGTTTCGCGACTGGAACCGCATCGACGTGCCCAAGGGCGGCGCGGAAGGGATCACCCACGTCGCGGGCAAACGAAGCGTGTTCATCAACGGCCACCCGCCCGCGGGAAGTCGAACCTTCCCCGTGGGGACGATCCTGATCAAGGAGATTCTCGAAGGGGCCGCAGAAGGGCACAGGGTCTTCGCCATGATCAAACGCGGCGGCGGGTACAACATGCGCGGCGCCCGCGGCTGGGAATGGTTCGAACTTGGCGAACGCTCCGACGGATCGCTGGCCATCGTTTGGCGCGGCATCAATGCCCCCAGGGGCGAGGAATACGGCGGCGATCCGCAGGGTGGCTGCAACGACTGCCACGGGATGGCGGACCGCAACGATTTCGTGCGTTCGCCGGGCCTGCGCTTGAACTGAGTGTGAGGCGCGTTCTGGCCGGCGTGGCGGAATCCCCCCCGCGCTGCTAGCCTCCGGGCCGTGACAGCCATGGTGGGTGTTGTCCTCTCTTACGCGGCGGCTTGGGCCGCGGCCCCCGGCGTGGCCGCCGATGTCGCGCAGGAATACATTTGCGCGTTGGGCGACGCCTGTGGTCCCGCCGTTATCGCTGACGATTCAGGCACCTACGCCACGCCCGCGGAAGTGGATTGCCGCGCGATTTCAGGCGACGCCGAACGCGGCGCGATGCTGGGCCCCAGCGACCTTCCGTTTTTCTCGGATTGCGCCCCCGTGGCCGCCGACCTCCGCTACCGCGTTTCGCGTTTCGCCGACAGCGAGCGCCCGACCGGCGCGCTTGGCCCGCAACGGTCCCGTCGCGTCACGCAGCCCGCGCCCAGGTGTACGGGGTTACCTCCCGATCACGGAACGCTGGTCATCGCGTCGGTACCGCCGATCGCCATGTATGCGTCGGCGTTGGTCCCGCGGCCTCCGCACGGACCAGGGCTGATTGGATTCGCACGGTACTGCCGGGCACCAGCCCGCATCATCGATCCGCCAGAGCGACCACCCCGCGGCTAGCGGGAATCGCGAGACACAGAGGTCGCGCGGGGATCATGAATCGCACCCGATAGCCCAATGCGCCAGTTAACAGGTGTGGCGGTGGGTTCGTTCGCGGTGGTTCACGCGCGGGAAGTTCTTTTCGAAAGGTCCAGGAGACGTCATGAACAAAGGCACTGTATTGGTTCTGATTTTGGCGGTAGGCGTCGGGGCGTATGTCCTCGGCGGCGTAGCGAAGAAAGACGGCGACAGCGGATCGCCAACGGCCGCGGGTGAAAAAGCCGACAAGGGCGATCACAAGGAAGCCGCCAAGGGAGCGCCGGCCGTCCCCGCCGACGGCATCGAACGCTTTCGCGTTCCCCTAGAGGGCCCCGGGCGGGGTCCAGCGACCGCGAAGGTGAACATCGTCATCTTCTCGGATTTTCAATGCCCCTTCTGCAGCCGCGTCACGCCTACGCTTGACCGGATCATGAAGGACTACAACGGCCAGGTGCGCATGTTCTTCCGGCACAACCCCCTGCCGTTCCACGCCGATGCGCCGCTGGCTTCCCAGGCGACGCTGGCCGCCGAGACGCAGGGCAAGTTCTGGGAGATGCACGACAAGCTGTTCGCCAACCAGGCGAACATCAAACGCCCCGATCTCGACAAGTACGCGCAGGAACTGGGCCTGGACGCCGGCAAGTTCAAGGCGTACCTGGACGGCGGCACCGGCCAGCAGCGGATCAAAGCCGACATGGCTCTGGCAACCCAGATCGGCGTGCAAGGGACGCCCAACTTCTTCGTCAACGGCCGCCCGATTCGTGGCGCGTTGCCGTTCGAGGAGTTCAAGAAGATCATCGACGAGGAAATCAAGAACGTCGACAAGTTAATAGCCCAGGGAACACCGCTGGGTCAGGTCTATTCGAAGCTGATGGCGAACGCACGCACGTCACCCGCGGCGGCTCCCGCGCAGCCGAACCAGCCCGCGCCGAAGGGCCCCGGGGCCGGCGCCGAGATCTACAAAGTTGCCGTGGGGGACGCGCCGACCAAGGGCGGCAAACAACCCAAGGTCACCATCATCGAGTTCTCGGAGTTTCAGTGTCCGTTTTGCAGTCGGGTTAACCCGACCATCGCGCAGGTGATGAAGGACTACGGCAACGACGTTCAGGTTGCGTTCCGCCACCTGCCGCTGCCGTTCCACGACAACGCCATGCCGGCGGCCGAGGCGTCCGAAGCCGCCAAGGAGCAGGGGAAGTTCTGGGAGATGCACGACAAGTTGTTCGCCAACCAGCAAAACCTGGGACGCGCCGATCTCGAAAAATACGCGCAGGAGATCGGTCTGAACATGGGCAAGTTCAAGGCCGCGCTCGACAGCCACAAGTTCAAGGACAAGATCAAACGCGACTCCGACGACGCCGAGAAATACGGCGCGCGCGGCACGCCGAACTTCTTTATCAACGGACGAAACCTGCGCGGCGCACAGCCGGTGGAGGCGTTCAAGGCCACCATCGACGAGGAGATCAAGAAGGCGGACGAAAAACTGAAAGCCGGCGTCAGCCGCGCCAATCTGTACGCCGAGCTGACCAAGGGTGGCCTTGACAAGGCAGCGGCACCGCCGCCGCCTCCCGCCGCCGCCGGCGAGCCCGATCCGGGCACCGTGTTCAAGGCGGAGATCGGAAACGCACCCGTCAAAGGTCCGAAGGACGCCCCGATCACGATCGTGATCTGGTCGGACTTCCAGTGTCCGTTCTGCAGCCGCGTCGAGCCGACCCTGGCCAAGATCATGGACGAGTACAAAGGCAAGGTCCGCATGGCCTGGAAAGATCAGCCGCTGCCGTTCCACCAGAACGCGAAGCCCGCCGCCACCGCGGCGCGCGCCGCCGGCGAACAGGGCAAGTTCTGGGAGATGCACGACAAGCTGTTTACCAACCAGGCCAACCTGGATCGTCCCAGCCTCGACAAATACGCGACTGAGCTGGGGCTGAACATGGGCCGGTTCAAGGCGGCGATGGATGGCGACAAGTTCAAGGCCGCCATCGATGCCGACAGCGAGATGGGAACCCGCCTGGGCGCGAACGGCACCCCGGCCTTCTTCATCAACGGCAAGTTTCTGTCCGGCGCTCAGCCTTTCGAATCGTTCAAGGCCAAGATCGACGCCGAGCTGAAGACCGCCGAGGCGTTGATCGCGAAGGGCACTCCCAAGGCGAAGGTCTACGACGCCATCATGAAAGACGCGAAGGCCGAGGTTCCCAAGCCCGCGGCGGCGGCTCCGGGCGCCGCGCCCGCCGCACAGGCGCCACCTGCCGGCCCCGAGGCGGACAAGACCATCTTCCCGGTTCAGGCGGGCAATTCGCCGTCCAAGGGACCGAAGGACGCTCCCCTGACCGTGGTGGTGTTCTCGGACTTCCAGTGTCCCTTCTGTGGGCGTGTCGAGCCGACCCTGACCCAGATGGAGAAGGAATACGCGGGCAAGATCCGCATGGTCTGGAAGAACTATCCCCTACCCTTCCACCAGAATGCCGGCCCGGCGGCTGAGGCCGCCCTTGCGGCCGATGCGCAAGGCAAGTTCTGGCCCATGCACGACAAGCTGTTCGCGAACATGCAGGCGCTGGACAGACCGAACCTGGAAAAGTACGCGCAAGAGCTGGGCCTCAACATGTCCAAGTTCAAGGCCGATATGGATTCAGGCAAGTTCAAGAGCACCGTCGAGGCGGAAACCAAAGAAGGATCCACCCTGGGAGTCACGGGCACACCGGCCGTGTTCATCAACGGACGCAAGATCTCCGGCGCCTACCCGTTCGAGACCTTCAAGAAAATCGCCGACGAAGAGTTGGCCAAGAAGACCGGCAAGAAACGTGGCTAACGCGTGAGCGGTCCACGCCTGATCGGCATCGGTGTCACGGTCGCGGCCATCGCCGTGGTCGCGGTGCAGTTTTTCGCCGCCACGGGCGAGGCACTGGTGCGCACGCGCGCGGCGGCATGCCGCGCGCTGCGCCCCGATCCGATCCCTGCCTCGCTTCAGAACGTCGAAGCGCCTGACTTCGAGCTGCCCGACGCCAACGGCGGGATGATCTCGCTGCGATCGCAACGTGGTCATCCCGTTTTTCTGAACTTCTGGGCCACCTGGTGCCCGCCCTGCACCGAGGAGATGCCGTCGCTGGAACGCCTGGCCGCCGGCTTAGAAGGCAGCGACATCCGAACCCTGGCGGTCAGCGTCGATGAAGGTTGGAGCGAGATCAAGTCCTTCTTCGCGCGCGGCACGCGCCTGGGTGTCTTGCTGGACAAGAGCAAGGAAGTCCCGAAGAAATACACAACCGAGAAATACCCCGAGACCTTCTTCATCGACGCCCAAGGCCGCATCAGGCACTACTTCATCAACAAGCGTGACTGGTCCAAACCGGAGGTCATCGCGTGTCTGGAGAGCCTGCGGTGACCGCCGGTCCGTCGACCCAAACCTACTACGATCGGTTTTCGCGCACGTACGAGGATCACCGGCACCACGGCTATCACCGGATGATCGACGAGCTGGAGCTGGGATTGATACGCCGCTACGGCGCGGGAGCCGACATCTTCGAAGCTGGTTGTGGCACCGGCCTGCTCCTGAAGGAAGCGGCGACCATCGCCCGGCGCGCCGTGGGATTGGATCTGTCGCGCGGCATGTTGGGCCAGGCACGCGCACGGGGCCTGAACGTGGTGCAAGGATCGATCACGAACGTGCCGTTGCCGTCCGAATCGTTCGATCTCGTCTACAGCATGAAGGTGCTGGCCCACATTCCCCCCATCGAGGCGGCACTGGCGGAACTGTGCCGGCTGGTCCGTCCGGGCGGGCATCTGTTGCTGGAGTTCTACAATCCGTTGTCGTTGCGGTATCTGGCCAAACGGCTGGGCGGCCCGGCGCGCATCGCCGATGGAACGACCGACCACGATGTTTTCACGCGGTACGACACTTTGGATCGTGCTCGTTCATATCTGCCACCCGGCGTGAATGTGATTGGCGTGCGCGGCGTTCGGGTCATCACGCCCACGTCGAAGCTGTGGGCGCTTCCGAAGCTGGGCGCGCTGGTCGAACGGGTCGAACGCACCGTCTGCGATTTGCCGGGGCTGCGGCGCCTGGGTGGTTTCATGGTGGTCATCGCGCGGAAGTCCTGACGATGGGCGCACGGCACGGCGACATCCTGCTTTGCGACGACGAGCGATCGGTACGAGAGTTCCTGGCGATCTATCTCAAACGGGCAGGACACAGGGTCGAGACCGTCGCCAACACAACCGAGGCCCGGGCGGCTATCACCGCCCGCGAGTTCGACGTGCTGATCACCGACCTGCGCATGCCCGACGGTACCGGTCTGGACGTTCTGACGGCGTCCAAGGAGATTCATCCGGAGACTCAGGTGATCGTGGTGACCGCCTACGCCACTGCCGAAACTGCCATCGCCGCCATGAAAGCGGGCGCCTACGACTATCTGTTGAAGCCGTTCAAGGTTGACGAGGTCGGACTGGTCGTCGATCGGGCGCTGGAACGTCGCACGTTGCTGCGCCAGAACGTCACGCTACGGGCCGAGATTCAAGGCCGCTATCGCCTGGATCGCCTGCTGGGGAAATCGGCCGCGATGGGTCGGCTTTTCGACATGATCCGGAAGATCGCGCCGACACGAACCAGCGTCCTGCTGGTGGGCGAGTCGGGAACGGGCAAGGAATTGGCCGCGCGCGCGCTGCACGAGATGGGACCACGCGCCGATCGCCCGTTCGTGGCCGTCAACTGCGGCGCCATTCCCGAGGCATTGCTGGAATCCGAGCTCTTCGGTCACGTCAAAGGGGCGTTCACCGGCGCCACCACCGACAAGGACGGGTTGTTTCAGGCGGCGACCGGCGGCACGTTGTTTCTGGACGAGATCGGCGAACTGCCGCAAACAATGCAGGTCAAACTGCTGCGCGTTTTGCAGGAAAAACGCGTAAAACCGGTCGGCGGTGTCACCGAGGAAGACGTCGACGTGCGCGTCGTGGCGGCCACCAACCGCGATCTGGAGACCGAGGTTGAACGCGGCACTTTCCGCCAGGATCTCTTCTACCGCCTGAACGTCATCCAGATTCGCATGCCCCCTTTGCGCGAAAGACGCGAGGACATTCCGCTGCTGGTTGACCATTTCTTGCGCAAGTTCTCGGCCGAACACGGGCGCGCCGTGACGGAGATCGATGCGGGGGCGATGTCGGTGCTTGCTGGACACTCTTTTCCGGGCAACGTCCGCGAGTTGGAGAATCTGATCGAACGCGCGGTGACCCTGTCGTCCGACGCACGCATCACCGTGGACGGCCTGCCCGAGCTGCGATCCGGCGGACCGAGAGGAACCCGGGGAATCGTGGAGCTGCCGGAAGAGGGATTGGACCTGGAACGCGAGGTCGAGACCTTCGAACGCGGCATCATCCTGCGGGCGCTGGAGCGCACCGACGGAAACCGGACCGAGGCCGCGCGTCTTCTTGGTATCTCGTTCCGATCGATGCGCTACCGGTTGTCGAAACTGGGCATCGCGGGGGCGGATGACGGCCCATCCGAGCCCACGCCGCCTTCAGGCGAAGGTGGCGGCGCGACCTGACCGGCCCGATACTATTGTCCAAGCCCACGGATGTCTGCTTCACGGTCCAGAACGACTCTTGCCCTGCCCGTTGCGTTCACGCTGGCCTTTGCGTGCTCCCTCCTCCTGGCCGGTGTCTCCTTGCGATCCGCCCGGGCGCTGCGCGCGATCTGGCCCCGCGAAGCCGACACGCTGATGCTGCCGCCGTCGGGCCTTTTGCGCCGGCTTAGCCTCGGACACCATGAAATGGCGGCCGATCTGGTGGCGGCCCGGGCCAACGTCTACTTCGGCACGCAGATCGCGTCGCGTACCGAACAAACCATGCTGGCCCGCACGCTGAATACGGCGGTCGATCTGGATCCGCGATTTCAGCGCATCTACCTGCGCGGAGCCGCCATGTTGGTTTACACCGGCAAGGAATTCACCGTGGACGGCGTGCTGGCGGCCAACCGCCTGCTGGCACGTGGCCGCGTCGAATTCCCCGGCGACTGGGAGTTGCCGTTTCAGCTGGGATTCAACCTTCTGTTCGAGCTGCCCAAGCTGGTCGGGCAGGACGATCCGCGCGTGCCCGACTGGCGGCAGCGCGGTGTCGAGGCCTTGCGCGAAGCGACGCTGCTGGACGGCGTACCAGCGTGGCTGCCAAACCTGGCGGCCCGCATGTTGACCAAGCAAGGGGGCGAGGAACTGGCGCTGCGCCATCTGGAGCGCACGTTCGAGGTAACAAGCGACCCCGAAACCCGCGCCACCATCGCGCGCAAACTGACGCAGCTGCGCGGCCGTCGGGTCGCGGACGAACTGGCGGAAGGCGCCGCGCATCTCGAACAAGAGATCGCCGCACGCTACCCCTACGCGCCGGAGGCATTCTCGGTGATTCTGGGACCACGATCGCCCGGAGTGGCGCCGGGGATCGATCTTGATACCCTGTTGCGTCGCAGTCCCGTCGGATCGCCGTCCGCGCCGTCCGAATCGCCCGAACCGTCCGAATCGTCCGCAACGCCCCCCCCCGCATCGCTCCCGGAGCCCACACCATGAGCGTCCCTTTCGTACTGCCCCCGCGCGGGACACTGCAACCAAACGACGCCCACGATCCTCTGCCCTATTACTACCATCCGTGGGTCGGTTGGCTGTACCGGCACCGCCTGCAGATGGGCCTGGACCTGCTTCCCTCCGGCGGACGCCGGGTGCTGGAGATCGGTGTGGGCAGCGGCGTGTTGGTCCCGACGCTGACCCGGCGCTACGCCGAATACACCGGCACTGATCTGACGTTGGCCGCCGGCCTGCACGCATTGGTGGCGCCGGGCTGCCAGGCGACCTTTCGTTCGGCCGATCTGCTGCGTGACGGTGATCTGCCCGCGGATCACTTCGACGCGATTGTCTGCTTCTCCGTGCTTGAACACATCGCTGATTCCGACGGTGCCGCACGCGGTCTGGCGCGCGCGCTGGTGCCAGGAGGCACGTTGGTGACAGGTTATCCGATGGTCAGTCCGCTGATGACCAGCGCGTTCTCGTTGATCGGATTCAAGGGAATCGATGACCACCACATCAGCCCTCCGGTCCGTATCTCGGAGGCGCTGGCGCGCGTGCTGAAGCCCGTCAAACGCGTCGCCTTTCCACCAGCGGCCCCCATCCGCGCGGCGTTGTACCAGTGCACGGCCTGGACCCGGTAGCCGACCAACAGCCCGCGGTCGCCCCCCTGTGCCGAAGACCCGCCACGTTCGTCGACGCTACCGACGACGGCGCGCGCGGAGTTTCGCGGCCAGCAGCAACCCCAGAAGCAAGGGCCCAGTTCCGACTGCGCCCACCGCCGCGATGCCACACGCACAACCCGCGCTTGGATTCGTCCCCGTTCCGGCAACCCCGGTGCCTCCGGCGCCCGAACCACCCGAACCAACCGCACCACCCGAAGCGCCGCTGGTCCCGCCCACCCCACCGGCACCTGCATCCGCCGAGATCCCGGCATCCACCGCCGCCGGCCCCACCACGACATCCAAGGTCTTGCTTTGGATCAACCGCGGCGCCGCCCGGCCGGTTTGCTCCCAGATCTCCTTCAACTTGCGTCCGCGATCGTCGGTCGTATTGGCCAGCACCAGCTCATCGATGAACTCGCGCATGGTCGATTGGTAGAACACGCGCGCCGTGACCTTCAACGCGCCCTCTTTCAG
>JANOJB010000303.1:0-7026 GCA_031407985.1 Pseudomonadota bacterium
TTTGTCAGGGTACATCCCGGGCACCCCGCGACGCCCGGCTGAGGGACCGCTCCCACCGGAATCTGGACGGTCGCCGGCCCCACGGTCTTTCCGCACCCAGTCACGCGACAAGGCGGTGGCGCGTTGGCGGGGTCCGATGGAACGGTTCCCTTGGGTAACTGCGGCAGCTCGGCGGCCTCCACGGGCTTCGCGGAGCAGGCAAGCCTTTCGCCCGGTAACGCCCTGGCCAGCGCTCCGCAAAGAACCGCGCGATGCACCGCCCATTCGCGACACGGTCCGAACGGTTGATCCACGCAGAACTCGGTCCGCGCGCGTTTGCTGACCTCGCCGCCGTCCAGAACGACCCCACCGTCGTAGACCAGCGCCATCACCTGGGACGCGTCCAGTTCGGAACGCGCCGACCACACCGCGGCGGCGATACCGCTGACGATGGCCGCCGACATCGACGTTCCACTCAGCGGTGGGCTGTAGGGCATTTCCTTCGGTCCCGGGGCGGTCACGGACATGCCGTAGGCGGAAAGACGCGGTTGTCCCCAGCGACGAACGATCTCCATGCGCTGATCCATCGCGTCGACCGCACCGACCGCGTGAACCAATGGCGAATAGCTGTCGCCGGCCTTTGGTGGTGGAAGTTTCAGATCCGCGCACTGCTTCGCGCCCGGCGCCCGCCTCACCTCGTAAGCAGCCGGGTAAAGAGGGCCCTCGGTGCCGGTCACGTTTCCGGCCGCCGCGACGACGATCGCGCCCATGCAAGACGCCTGCTGCAACAGCCTCTCGATGGCCAGAATTTTCTGATCGTTCTCGTCAGTCTTCACCGAATCCCATCCGATGCTGAGATTGATGACCAGGTGCTCGCGCTTCGGCTGGAAACGCGCAATCGCACCGGCCAGCGCGTCGTAAAGCTTGTGAAACGTGACAAAGTCGGCGCCATCGGATCCATCAGGACAATCGTCCGACGTCGCGTTCGCGGACGGGGCGGCGATGTTCGGCTGGACCCGTTTCTGGCAGTCGGGACTGTTCGGATCGTCGCACAGCAGGCTGCTGATCACGCGCCTGACCGCGAACCCGTGAACCGATCCGTCGGCCTTGCCGCGTTTCCTGTCCTTGCCATCGACGACCTCGACCCTGACGGGAATCCTCGGCTTGGCGATGTACTTCGCGTGAAGCCTCTTCCAGTCGACAGGGCTCAGACCCCGGGCCTGCTTCTCGAATACCTTGACCAGAGGCTCCCACACGAACTTGGGTAGCTCAGGTGATTTGCTGGCCGGGGCCATCATGGCAACCATCGGACAGTCGGGCGTGCCCCCGATGCGCGTGAACGCGTCGGCGTTGGGATGGCTGGAGGAATCGCGCCATTCGTAGACGCAGAACGCTTCGGTCGCCGACCCAAACCGTCGTGGCGGGTTGGCGCGATCACCGTCGGCACCGGGCACCGGCACCGCCGTCCAGGCCGTGGCATCCGGGCCGGCCAGGCGACATTCGGTTTGCGCGGGCGACGCGGGCACGATCGCGAACGGTGTCTGACAGACCGCGGGCGACGGTGGGGGCTGGGTCGCGACAACTTCGGGAACGCGCCTTTTTTCCTCCTGGTGCGCGCAAGTGAGAAAGAAGCTGCCGACCGTCAGTGCCACCGCCGCGTTCGCTTGAATTCGCTTCATCTGTGCTCCCTATGCTGTTCGATAAGCCTAGCCACCAACCCCACCCTGCCCTTAGGAACGCCACCGTAGCCTCTGCCGTGGAAAGTTCAAGACGGGCGCCTCGAAAACCATGCAACCCCGACGTGGATGAATCAGTCAAACCTCCCCAATCGTGAGACCAAACAGGTGCCAAGAGACGTCGCGATGGAGGACCCAGGTCGTCGCCGTCGCGATCGGACTATCAAACGCGGGGTGCGCATCGTCGTTGCTGGACGTGACGCCGACCGAACCCATCCGCGAAACCTACAAATCGGCGGCGGTCGTGGCACCCACCGGTGGCGACCTGGATGTGGTCGTCGACAAGTTGCTGCTTGGCGACGATGTCGTGGCAAAGGGCGTGGACGACGAATCCCTGCTTGGCGTTGCGCTGGAGATCGTCAATCGCGGTTCATCCCCTTACGAGTTGAAGGTGTCGCGCGTCTCGCTGTGGCTGGACCTGGATCCGCGCCGTCCCGATTCTGCGCTTTCATTTTCACCCATCGCGGGGGGGACAGGCGCGGCGCCGGACGAACTAATCGTCAGCCCCAGCCTGCCCACCATCGTCGTGCCGCCTGGTCAGTCGGTGAAAGCCTGGGTTTTCTTTCTTGGGTACCAGTTCCCTGACAGCGACATTCCGAGGCAGGTCACACTGAACCTGCCCGGACCAGACGGCCAAACCATTCGCGTCGCGCTGGCGGATCCGGCGCGCGGAAGTTTGCGATGGAAGGTGCCGGCGCGGCGCAGCCAAACGATGGTGGGTTTTCACAACGCGCAACTGTTCAGCGGTCCGTTTCGCGGCCTGGTTCCGGCAACCGCGTTTTCGCGTGTCGGGCGCATGGGAACCTGGCTGTGGGACGTGGGCCTGGTATCCGGGGTCGCGATCCAGCAAGAGGGTACGCTTGCGTCGTCCACCTCGGCGTTTTCGACGCTGGGCCTATCCGCGCACCTGACCGCTCCCCTGACGACCTGGGGACCGTGGCGGAATCCGAGACGCCTGGGTTTGTACGCGGGTGCCGGCGCGGCGTGGTGGATAGAGCTGGCCACTCCCGCCGCGATGAAGGCGCAAACCCCGCCGAGCGTCTACGGCACCGTCAGCGTCGACGGCGGGCTGGAACTGGCCATCGGGTCCACAACGGCCGCCGCGACACCGTTTCCGCTGGCGCCCGATCCACGAGTTGGCCTTCCGCGATGGTTCCTCCGAATCGGTTACACGCAGACCTGGTTGAATGGCGGCACCTCAGGCGGATTGGTCAGCGGTTTCCGCGTCGCGTTCTGATGACCGGCGGTGATCGCCGCGCGCCCAGCCCACACGCCCAAGGCGGCAGAACCCGTGGTTGCGATATCGACCACACCGTACATCGAAGGGCCGCCACCAGGCGGACGACTACCTCCAGCGGATTTTGCGGGTCAGACGGAGTCACGGTTGCTAACAAAACAGGGATTGGTTCTCGGCAGTTTCCCCGAAATCCTGATCAGGGAACCAAGAGGCGAAAACTCTGCCAACCCGTCTTGTCCTTATCCTTGCGAGCAACGGCCTCCTCCGCCTTGGACACATCCAGAACCGCGCGCCTGAATGCGGAACGAACCGATGGCGATGGCGACAGTTTGCTGCCCGGATCCGCGCCGACGTACGCCCCGTAAAACGCGGCGACAAAGGCGCGCGCCGCCTCATCACCAACGGGCCGCGTGGGGGCGATCCCCGCCTGGGATCCGGCCGCCACAAATGCCTGGGCCAATCCCATCAGCGACGGCTGTCGCGCAGCGGTACCCGCCGCCTCGCAGGCCGATAGGACCACCACGTCGGGGACCGAGACCACGGCCAGAAGATCGCCCAACTCCACCCGCGCGTTGCCCTTCAAGAGCAGAGCGCTGGACAGGCCCTGCGCTCCCGCCACCTCGGCGTGCCCCGCATAGTGAAACAGGTTGGCTCCGGGCAGCGCCGCCAATGTGGCTTCACGCGTGGCGGTCGGGCCATCCAGCCTGGTGACGTGCCAACCGGCCAACGCACGCGCGACCAGCTCCGCCTCGGGCGTCGCGGCCACCAGATCGCCGGTTGGATTGGAAACCACCAACGCGGTACGCGGCGCACCTTTCGCGGATGGCCGCGTCGTTCGCGTTCCGACGTCCAGCGCATACTCCACCTCGACGGACGCCAGAAGAGGTCGTCCCCTCCACGCCACCGCGTGCCAGTCCATGTGGTCGGCGGCGCCGTAGGGAAACAGACGGACCCTCCGCGCGCTGCCCAGTTGGGTATCGAACAAACCGAGAAGACTGCTCGCTTCCCCGGGCGAGGTCAGCGCGGTATCCGGGATCCGACGCACGGTCACGGCTTTCGTGCCGACGGCGAACGCGAACCAACCATCGGGCGCGGGAAAGAAGACCAGATAAATCTCACCCGCGTCGGGTGAAGATGGTTCCAAGCTGCGGCCGGCCCCCTCGTCGAGGAGCAACCGGTACGCATCGTCAAGCGCACGTCGCGCCTCGGCCGCTTGCGTCTCGCGTTCGCCCCGGCGGCGCGTAAATTCCGTCCGCGGCAGCGTCCAATCGTTTTCGGCGGCGTGCTCCAGTTCCCCACGCAGGCGCTGGTAACGGCCCAAGGCTTCGTCCCATTGACGGCGCGCGGCCGGCGAAAGTTGAGCCAGGCGATCCAGACGTGCGGCATGCGCCAACTCGGCGGCGCGGGCCATTCTCGCCACGCGCACGGCCTCGCCGACGGCGCCACCATCGACCAGCGCCCCCACCAGTGTTCGTACCCCTTCGTCGTGACCGTCAAGGAAACTCCCGCGTCCTTCGGCCAGCGGGATACCGCGCAGCATTTGTTCCAGAAGCATCTGCGCTGCTTTCAACCTGACGACAGCGGCACCTCGCCGGCCCAACGCCAACAAGGCACGCCCAGCACCAACCTCGCCACGAAAGGCTTCCTCGATCAGACCCGCCCCGCGCGCGGCCGCCACCTGCTCCGAAAACGCCGTCAGTGCCGACGCGGGCTTGCCTTGCCACAAGGCCCACCGCCCCAGCACGTCCGCCCGCCAACAGACCAGCAGCACGTCCCGATCGGCGGGTGCCCCTTCGATCTCTCGTACCAGACGTTCGGCTGCCGCGCGGTCTTTGATGGCCAGTGCGTATTCGGCGGCATTGACCACGGCAACCAGGCGCCGGTGCGGATCGGGACATGATTGGGTCGCGGTCTCGGCGTCGCGCAGCGCGGTCGCGATCTCGTCCGCACTCTGGCGCGCCGGATGCCGTGCCGCCTCCTCCATCAGGGCCCACGCACGGTTCAAGATGCGCGTCGCCCTCATACACGAGTCGTTTGGCAGTGGCAGGTCCCGCAGCATGGGAATCGCCTCCGCGCTTCGACCCAGGCGGGTCAACAGGCGGGCGACCTCCATTGTTGAATCGGCGGCAAGGCTGGTCAGATCGATCCGCCGTGCCGCCCGTTCCGCGGCGCGATACTTGTCCAGCGCTGTTCGCACATCGGCTGTGTCCGCCGCCAACAATCCAGCGTGGTAGTCCAACCACACGCGGCCTTCCGGGTACAAGGTCCCGAACGGCACTAACTCCTCAAGTAGAGTGCGCGCGTCCGTGTACTTTTGTTGCCTCTGAATCAGCGCCCAGAGCAAGCCGGCCCCATCGCGTACGACATCCGCAATCCGACCCTCTGACTTGGCCGCCGCGATCGCCGCACGGAACGCCCGTTCGGCCCGATCGACCTTCCCCAGCGCCAGAGCCATGCGCGCGATCGCGGCGTCCGCCGGGCCCTGCTGGCCCGCACCCGCGCGCGTACGTAACGCCTCCAGACCAAGCAGCGCATCTTCATATTTCCCGCCGCGCCCGATCGCCACCAGCCGGGCTATGTCATCGTGGACCTTGGCATCCCCCAGCGTCAGCGACCATTGAACGCGACCACCCGCGTTCGTGATCGCCACCGTTCGCGCCCCCACCGGAACGTCGAAGGTGAACCGGGTGCCGCCGTCGACATCCGCGTCGACCTTGGGGGTTACCCGCCCGCGATCGGTCTCGATCGATCCCAGCGCGTCGCGCGCGCCGGCAACCCACAACATCAGCTTCCGTTCCTTGCCGAGTTCACACACCGGCCCCTTGCGGATTCCAGCGCAGCCCGCCCATTCGACGACAAGGGGTTGGACCAAGGTGTCCCCGCCAACCTCAACCGCCGGCGTCCCCCGACGGCAGCCAAGCACCGAAAGCGCGGCCACCACCGCCAGGCAACGCCACGTCCGCGCCCCCGGGTCACGCCCCCCAAACGCCGACAACGCCAACGCCAACGGTTTTGCCTGCCTGGTCCCGATGCCCGGGGTCTAACAAACCCGGCCGCAAGCGTCCACGGGCCGCCCCGCTCGTTGCCGGCGTGTTGCCCGCCCGCCACGTCTCTGACAATCGACATTTTCTTTTCGATCCGCTGTCAGATTCCCGCCCACGCCGCGTACCTCCTAGTGGCTCGACCAACCGAAGACACGGGGAGACGAAACGCGATGGATTACAGCATGGGCATGGATACCGGGGGGGACGGACAATCGGGGCGGTCGCGCGACTTTCCCCGTCCTCGGTTGGTCGAGCCGGCCTCTCACGACAGAGCGCCCGAAACACGCGCCGCAAGCAAGACGCGCCACCCGGCTGCCGTGCCGCCCCCGGGCCGTACCCTGGACGAGATCGTCGCCCGCGTCGCGCCATCCCGGGTCAGCGTTGTCATCACGGGTGAGACCGGCGTCGGCAAGGACGTCCTGGCGAACCGCATCCACAATGCCTCGCCCCGGGCGGGCAAACCGATGATCAGCCTGAACTGCGCCGCCGTCTGCGAGAGCCTGATCGACAGCGAACTGTTCGGGTACCAGCGCGGCGCCTTCACCGGCGCCGATCAACAGCGGATCGGCCTGATTGAGGCGGCCGACGGAGGAACCCTGTTCCTGGACGAGATCGGGGAATTGTCCCCGGCCGCGCAGACGAAACTGCTGCGCGTGCTGGAAACCCGACACGTGACGCGGGTCGGTGGCGTCACGCAGCGCCTGGTCGACGTGCGTTTCATCGCGGCGACCAACCGCAACCTGGATTCCGCGATCGCGGCCGGAACGTTTCGCCCGGATCTGTTGTTCCGCCTGGACGGCATTCGATTGAATCTGCCGCCGTTGCGCGAGCGCGCCGCCGAGATCCTGCCCGCGGCCGAGCAATTTCTGAGGGAATACTCGGAACGCGAAGACATGCCGCGCCCCGTTCTGTCCGACGCTGCCGCCCGTGCGATTGGCAGCCACAACTGGCCGGGCAACTTCCGCGAGCTTCGCAACGTGATCGAACGCGCGGCGATCCTGTGCGACGGTGGCACGATTCAAGAGCACGA
>JANOJB010000353.1:0-22572 GCA_031407985.1 Pseudomonadota bacterium
GTCGCGCTCGGCGGTGGCGATGTTGAAATCGCGCCCGTCGAAGTGAATGTAGGCGTGGCTGTCGCCAAGTCCCGGGTCCGGCAAGACGACATCCACCTCGTCGCTGCGCCCCAGCGACGTGATCTTCTTGTAGATGTGATAGACGCGCACGCCCTTGCCGGGAAGCTGCATTCTTAGTGTGGCCATTGGTGTTTGTGGACTCCAGATCGAATTCGAGAAATCAGAAGGTCAGGGTCATCGCGGCGCCTTGCGCCACTGAGGACAGGGAAGGGGAAAGCCTGAAAGTCGCAACCGGCGGGGGGCCGGCCCGGGTTTCCCCGACGGTGACCTCGCCCTGGAAGTTTCGAATGGCATCAACGATGCCCCAGATCGCGACGACATAAAACAGTCCCCCGCTGACCACCTGAACGCGGGTCAGGGTGCGGGACTGATCTTCTCCCGCGTGGTCGACTTGGTCCTCGGGACATACGCCAGGTTGCCCGTCGGGTTGGGCGACCACGGGAATCAGGCACGGGCGGAACGGCCGCACCCCATGAAGCGCGAAATTGGTGACGAAGGCCGCCAGCGACACGGCACCCAGTGCCGCTTCCGCCCCCAGGAACGCCCAGGCTTTCCCCCGTTGCTGATTCTGAAACTGACCGGCGCCAAAAGGAACGAAATTGAGCAGGAATGACCGACGTTCGATGCGCCTCTCGACGATCTGGGCGTGGCGCTTCGCTACCTCGGCCTCGCGCTTCTTGATGCGGGCCTCGATGTCGCCCAGTTCGCTTTGCTGTTGCCTTACAATTTCGTTGAAGAACTCGACGACGCGCGGCGGGTCCAACAGCGCGTCCAGACGGAAATCAGGAGCCAGTTCCAGCAACTTGCGAAACTCGTTTCGTGCGAGATCGGGTTGGTTCTCGAACAGGTAGGACACACCCAGCAGTCGGTGTGCCTGGATGACCTCCTCCTCCGATTCCAGACGGAGTTCGGGATACAGCAGGGGGTGGATTGTGCTGATGGCGCGCTGGTATTCGCCCCGCAGGTAGGCCGTTCGGCCCCGTTGAAACTGTTCGCTAGGCCCCGCGATCGCCATGGCGACGACGGCGAGGGCGGGCAGGGCCAGGGCGCCGCCGAACACGATCACCGCGTCGGCTCCAAGGTCAACGCAATCGTCTTGCGTTCGCCTGCCCGCACCACCACACGCTCGGCGGCGAATCCGGCTGGCGAATCGACCGAAAGGTCGACCTCCTTCTGTCCCTCGTCGGTTGGGAAGAACGGAATGTTGGCCTCTTCCCCCGGTTCCACGACCACACCGCGGCCCGGATGCGCGGGATCCCTCACCATCACCCTGAGCGACGGCGCGTGGGGCGTCGTGGTGACCACCAGGCGCGCGGGTTTCCACTTCAGCTTGCGGGCAATGATGTTGTCCTCGGGAGCCGGTCGATCGGGACCGACCTCGACGCGTTCGACGAAGCAGCAGCCCGACGGACTGCGGAATTCGATGACGTGGTTGCCGGCGGACGGGACCGTGAGGCTGCGGTGATCGGTGTCGTACGAGAACTGGCGCTCGCCGTCGAGATACACATCCACGTTTTGCGGCGTCGGGCCCAGGGTGAAGGTTCGCGTCGGCGCCTCCGCGGCGGGGACCCGTGCCTCGGGCGCGGGATCCGTGGCGGGCCTGCGCCCGGCACCCAGGCGTTCGGCGTCCGCCGCGGGGCGCGGGCGTAATGTCTTCACGGGCGCCAGGCGCGACTCCGGGCCGTTGGGAAGCGGGGCGGCCGGGGCAAGGCCCGAGACCGGCGGTTGAATCGTGTCGGGGTTTGCCTTTGTCCCGATGCCTGGGGCGTGGACGTTGCCCGCCGCGGAGTTGCTCGCCTGCTTCCCCTGTCTGGGGGGACGTTCGGTGGGAATCGCCGCGACGATTCCCCCAACCAGCGCGACAATGCCCACGCCGCCCAGCGCGTACCGGCCAAAGCGACGCCGGCGGTTTCGCCTTTCCAGGCGCCTCAACGCCCCCAGGACCACCTGGTCGTTGGGCGCGTAGGCCAGAACGCGGTTCCAGCAATCGATCGCCCGGCCCGCCGCGTGGGTCGCCAGATGGCGTTCGGCGGTGGCGGTCAGTGCGGGAGTCATTCGTTCCGGCAAGGCCTTCTCGTAGGCTTCCGGATCGCGAAAGAAGTCTCGAAGTTCGTCACGAACCTCCGACAGGCCCGCTGCGGACAGCTCCTCGCGCAGGTCGCTGATCAGATCCGCCATTTGTGGGAAGCGGTTGGCCGGATCGCGCGCCAGGGCCCGCGCCAACACGCGGCACAGGCCCGCCCCGCACAGGCGATTCTCCACCCGCGCGTCGGCAAATCGGCCCTCCGTGATCCGTCGGAGCACCTCGTGGGGGTTCCTACCGGAAAACGGCAAAGCTCCGGTCGCCAGCTGATACAGCAAGATCCCCATCGAGAAGACGTCCGTGCGGACATCCAGGCGCCGGCCCTCGATCAATTCAGGAGCCATATACGCGGGTGATCCCAGCAGTTGGCCGGTGACCGTCATGCGCTCCAGGTCCAGGACCTGCGCGATGCCGAAGTCCATCAGCTTCAGCAGACCATCTCGGCGGATCATAACGTTCTCGGGCTTGATGTCGCGGTGGATGATTCCCAGGCCATGGGCGTGGCCAAGCGCGCCCGCCAGTTCGGCGGCGATCAACATCGCGACCTCCGGGTGTTTGATCTTCCGTTCGCCAAGAAAATGCTTCAGGGTCCGCCCGTCGATGAATTCGGTGACGATGTAAGCCGATTCCGCGTCGCTGCCCGAATAGTCGAAAATTTCCAGAATATTGGGGTGTTTCAGCTTGGCGACCGCCTGCGCCTCGCGTTCCAGGCGCGCCTTGGATTCCGGCTCGGCCGACAGGTGCGGGTGCAGCACCTTGACGGCCACCTCGCGTTTCAGGCTGTCGTCATGCGCGCGATACACGATCGCCATGCCGCCTTGACCAACCTCTTCAAGGAGACGATAGCGGGGAGGAACCCGCGTCCGCTCCGTAATCACCATGACACCAGTGTCATAGACGTGGTCTCGATGCCGGATATTACGCGGGTTTGAGCCCGGGGTTCAAGCGGCACGACCGGAAGGAAAAGTCAGGGCGTGTCCCTCGCGCATTCCGTGCCCTTCGGCGCCGGCGCACCCGGGTGCGCGGCTGGGGGTCGCCGATGATTGCGCGACCAGGAACCATGCGAGGCCACCGCAACCGTTCGGCTACGAACCTTGCGAGGCCGCCGCGACCGGGTGGGACAGGAAGTAGGGCAGCGCCTCCGCCATCAGGTCCAGGTCCGGATCCAGTTGTTTTCCGATGCCCTCGGTGACCGCGATGGCGATGTTGACGATGGTGAAGCTGGGGTTAACCCGGATCCGGTACCGCCGCAGCAGGACCAACAGGTCCAGCAGGACCTTCCCCATCTGGACCTCACCCATGCGCTGGCCCCAATACCGTCCGACGAATTGGATGATGCCGGCCCGGTATTGTTCGTACGCCACCGGATCCCGGGGCATGCCCGCGCTGGCGGACATCTCGTACATCACGTGGGCCATCGTGTCGCCATCTCGCTGGGCCCACGCCGCGAAGAACCGTCCGAAACTGCGCCGGTGGGCATCGGTAAGTTCGCCGACCAATCCCAGATCGACCAGCGCGATTTTTTCATCCGGCGTGATGAAGATGTTTCCGGGATGAAGGTCGGCGTGAACAAAACCATCCTCGAAGATCATTTTCAGCAAGACCTGCAACCCCAGGCGCGCTATCCGTTTGGGATCGAATCGGGTGCCGCGCGCGTCCAGGATCTTGGCGCCTTCCACGAAACTCATGGTCAAGACGCGGCCGCTGCACAGGTGGTCCACCAGCACCGGAAACAGGACCTGATCGTTGCCGCGAAAATTTTCACGAAAACGATGGTTGTTGCGCGCCTCGATCGTGAAATCCAGCTGGGCGTGAACGGCGCGACCGAATTCATCGACCATGGCGACGGGCGACAGGTTGCGGATGGAGGGAATCGCCTCAAGCATGCGGGCACCGGCGCGCATCACGGCCAGGTCGAAGGTGCACAGCCGGGTGACGTCGGGGCGTCGGATCTTGACCGCAACCAACCGTCCATCGGGCAGCCGTGCCTTGTGCACCTGTGACACCGACGCGGACGCAATCGGGACGGGGGCCAACTCCGTGAACAATTCAGTCACGGGTCGCCCGAAATCCTCTTCAACGGTGCGCACGGCGTCGTCGAACGGAAATGGACCGACATCGTCTTGCAGATGCTGAAGCGCGCGAAACACGTGCTCGGGAATCAAATCCGGGCGCGTGCTCATGATCTGCCCGACCTTGACGAAGGTCGCGCCCAGTTCGCGAAACAGATCCAGAACCACCTGGCCCACCCAGTCACGGCGCCGGGACTGTCCCGCGAAAGTGACCAGTAGAACCAGCCATCCAACCCACCACCTCACGGTGTGTTTCAGAACGAGGAGGCCGATGGTGATTGCCCGCCCCACCAAACTCAGGCTAGCGCCCGAACGGTCGGAAAGTTTCGAAGGGGACACCATGGGGATGCGAAGCTTAGCAAGCGGATCCCGACAAGCGGACTCCGGACGGATCTGACCGCGAAAACCCACTTCGGCTTGCCTCTATCCCCAGGCGCCTCTACCGCGGGGCGCGGTCGAGAAAATGTCGCTCTGCTCGCGCTGTCTCTGCGACCAGCCTCGTGGGGACGCTTGACTGTCATTCCCGCGCGCCCGACTATTCTTGCATCATGAGTGGCTATCTTGAACCGGAGGCGGACAGCGCGGTTGATCTTTGGGTGCGGCGGGTCGCGCAAAGCGGGGGGCGGGTCGCGTTCAAGTACAAGGAAGGAGGGGCGTGGCGGTCCCAGACGTGGGCCGAGGCGGATGTCGTCGCTCGTGAGATCGCCGCCGGATTGGCGGCGGCGGGAATCGCCGCCGGGGATCGTGTCTGCATCTTGTCGCAGACGCGCGTCGAATGGATGTTGTCCGATGTCGGGATTCTGTTGTGCGGAGGGATCACGGTTCCGATTTACGCTTCCAGTACGGCTGAACAGTGCGCATTTATCGTTCGGGATTCCGGCGCGCGCGCGGTGATCGTCGAGGATGCCGTTCAACTGGAGAAGATGCTGGCCGTTCGCGCGCATCTGCCGTCGCTGGTCCTGCTGATTCACATCGCGGGGGACGCGGATCTCGAAAAACCAAATGCTCAGGGCCGCAGCCGCATTAAGATCGCCGACGTGCGATCGCCGGGCGACGCGACGGTGCGTTCCCTGGCGGAAGTGCGCGAGGCCGGTCGCGCGTGGCAGGCGGCCAATGCGGGTGTCCTGGATCAGCGGCTGAAGGCGATCCGACCCGATTCAATCTTCACAATCATCTACACATCCGGAACGACGGGCGTTCCCAAGGGGGTGGTGCTGTCGCATCGCAACCTGGTCACGGCGATCGCCAGCGCGTGTCGCCACATGACGCTGTTCCCCGAAGATGAGCAGCTTCTGTTTTTGCCCTTGGCCCACGTGCTGGGACGGGAACTGGGTTGGATCACGATGCACGCGGGGATCGTGACCTGGTTCGCCGAATCGATCGCCAAGCTGAAAGAGAATCTGTCCGAGGTCCGGCCGACCTATATGGCGGGGGTTCCGCGCGTGTTCGAGAAGTTCTACGCGGGGGTTCAAGCGGCGCTGAAGCAGGGATCACCGGTCAAACGGAAGTTGGTCACCTGGGCGTTGGGTGTGGGGCGCCGAACCACGATCGCCGCCCTGGAAAACCGGCCGCTGGGATTTTTGCTGTCGGTCCAGCGCGCGATCGCGGACAAGCTGGTTTTCTCCAAGTTGCGCGCGAAATTGGGTCTGAACCGCGCGCGCTTTCTGATCTCGGGCGGCGCGCCACTGACGGCGGAGATCGCTGGTTTCTTTCACGGTGTCGGGATCTTGATCCTGGAGGGTTACGGATTGACCGAAACGATGTCGGCCGCGTTTTTGAACCGGCTGAATCAGTTTCGCTTCGGCACCGTTGGGTCGGCCCTGGATGTCGTCGAGGTCAAGTTCGCCGAGGACGGCGAGGTCCTGATGCGCGGTCCCTCGGTCTTTCGCACGTACCACAACAACCCCGTCGCGACGGCCGAGGCGATCGACCCCGAGGGTTGGTATCACTCGGGCGACATCGGTCAACTGGAGGACGGCTTCCTGCGCATCACCGATCGGAAGAAGGACCTGATTGTCACGTCGGGCGGGAAAAAGGTCGCGCCGCAGCCGATCGAAAACGCGATCAAGATGCGCACGCCGCTGATCAGCCAGGCTGTCGTTTATGGCGATCGGCGGCCGTATTGCGTGGCGTTGCTGACCGCGTCCGAGGAGGCGATCAAGCGATTCGGAGATCCGGGAACGGGTGGCGCGGGGGTGGCGAAATCACCGGCGCTGCGCGCGGAGATCGAAAAGGAGATCGCGGGATTGAACGCGGGTCTGGCCCCGTACGAGTCCATCAAGGCTTTCGCGTTTCTGCCGGATGATCTGACCGAGGCGGCCGGCGAGATGACCCCGAGCATGAAGGTCAAGCGCAAGGTGGTGATCGACAAATACCGCGACGTCATCGAGGGGCTGTACCACGCGGCCCGCCCCGAGTAACGCCAATCAGAAGGTCACGCCGCGCGCCAGTTGCTGGATCTCGTTCGCACTCAGCGCGCGGTTGTACAGCGCGATCTCGTCGATGCGGCCGGGGAAACGCTCGTCGATGATTGAATTGTTGCCGTTGCCACCCAGGATGACCGGCCTGGTCTCCAGCGAAAAACCGCCCGCGATGGGCAGGGAAACGACCAGGGCGCCGTCGACATAGAGCGCGGCCGTGGTTCCATTGTATGTCCCCGCCATGTGGGTCCAAATGGCCGGAGGAATCGCCGCGGGCGCGTTGGCGTGAATGGGGGCCGTGTTGACCATCGCTTGGATGAACAGGCTGGGCCGGGCGTCGTTTGGTCCGAGACCAAGATGATAGTACTGCTGCAGCGTCGTCCCGATTTGTTTGGACAGGGCGGTTCCGAAGTCGACGATGGTTCCGCTGAAGTAGACCCAGGCGGAAACCGTCACCTCGGAAACGATGGTGGCGATGCTTGGTGATGGCATCACCAACGCATAGCCTTGGCCGTTGGTATCAAGCGCGGTGCCCAGGCGGCCAGGCACCCATGCGGTTGTTGGATCCAGCCCGAACAGGGTTCCGTGGTTGGCGTTGCCCGACGAATCGGTGACCGTACTGCCCGTCGCGTCGTCGAAGTGCCACAGGCCGACTAGTCCCTGAACCAGCGTCGTCGGGACGTCGACGGCATCGATGCCGTCGACAAAAGGGGACCCGTCGCTACCCAAACAGCTGACCGTGCCGCCGTCCGGGCAGGGGTCCACCGCGATGAGCGTTCGCGATGAACAACCGGCGCAGATCGCCAGGAACACCGCGGCGACTTCCGTCGATCGATTTCGCGACCGCCGAGATTGGTTAGAAGCCCGCATGCAAGCCCACATTTACCATCATTGCCGGGCGTGAAAATGGTTTCGTTTCGGTGTCGGCGATAACCACGTTCACCCGCGATGGCGAGACAACGAGGTTGAGTTCGGTTCCAAGTGAAATCCCAGCGCCCAGGCGCACCGCTGCCCCACATCCCACGATAGCGACGGGGGACCACGCGCTGGCGACGTGCGCCCGCGTGGGGTCGGGGGCTGCACCGTTGACGGTCAAATGGTGCGCGCCGACCGCCATGGTCACCAGCGGTTGAATACGGTGCTCCCGCCGGAATACCCAGGCCACCCCCACGGCGGCCAACGCGCTGGTGACCGCGGCGGTTCCATAGTTTCCGGACAGCGTTGACGCGGGGCCAAGACCTGTCACGCGGGCATGGACGGCCAATCCGCGGGGCCACAGCACCATCCCGCTCAGTGAACCCATCCACTGGGACGATGGCACGTCGAAGTCTCGCAGCATCGCGATTCCCAGGCCCAATGAGGTATCCGGACCGAGGTTTTCCGTGTTCGGCGCATGGTCGGAAGTGCCGTTGCCGGTGGCATCAGGACTGCGCGCAGGGGTGGGCCAAAGGCCGGCGATGCTGCCCCGGATCAGCTCGATAGCCTCCAGGGCCAAGACCTCCGCGTCCTGGCTGACGTTGTCGCCGCGCATGGCCATCCGCGAAATGGTGGTTCGGCGCCCGAGGCGATCCGAGACCCAGATCGCAATGGTGTTGCGGTTGACGTCGCTGACATGCGCAATTGCCAACGCAGCGACCGCTTGTGATTCGGGCGCGATCGATTCGACTTGCGGCGTTGGATCCTGATTCGGATCAAGAGGGAACACCGTTACCTGGAATCGCGCCGCCCGCAACTCACCGGTGACCCGGGCCAAGGCGGCGCGTGTCAGTTCGTCGATGTGTGCGTCGGCCGGATGCAGCACGATCACCAGTCCCCGGGTGGGATGGGGGTCGGTGGATGGGGTCGCGCCGGCCGGGATGGTGCCGGCCGCCGCAATCACGGGCACCAACAAAGACAATAAAGAGGCGAGAACGGACATGAGCGGTGTCCCTGAAAGAGGGGCCAGAACAATTCGAACCGAGATCGCCAGACGGGTCAAACGGATCAGCGGGGAGGCAGTTTCAGCAGATCTCGGAGCGTGGGGGGCATTCCATTCTTCTTGTCATCCTCATCCGGCTCGGACCTTCTCGGGACCCGGCCGGGCCGCGGGAGCGCGGTGTTCTTTGCTGTCGGCTGAGGTGCCTCGTCCGCTTCCTCGACAGGTGGTGGGCTTTTTTTTGTTGTCGGGGGCGCTGGGGTCTTGGGCGCCGAAGGAGGGGGGGCGGCCGACGTTCCCGGGCTGGGCGCCGGTTTCGTGGGCCCTGGGGAAGGCGGAAGTCCGATCGCGGCCGATGGGGGAGTTGCCGTCGGTTTTTTCTGTCCACTCGCTTCGCTGGGTTCAGCGGCGGTGGGTAGGGGAGGGCGCGTGCCCTTGATCGCGGAGGAGCCGGTCTTGCGCGTGCCATCGCCAGCCGGGGTCTTCCTGTCCTCGTTCTTGCTGTCAGCCGGCTTGTCGTTCTTCTTGTCGTTCTTCTTGTCGTTCTTCTTGTCGTCTTGTTTGGCGTCTAGTTTGTTGTCCTGCTTCCCCTGCTTTTCGCGGTTGTGCCGGATACGGCGCTGGCGCTCCTTGCGCAACTCCTGCTGCTTCATCTCCGCCGGATTGACACCTTCGATGTGGAAGACGACGCGGCGATTCTTCGCGCGGCCCTCGGGCGTTTCGTTGGAGGCCCAGGGCAGGTTCCTTCCGTGGCCGATGGCCACCAGCCGTTCGGGATCCACCCCCTTCAGAACCAGAAACTCGATCACGGATTCGGCGCGCAGAACCGACAGTTTGTTGTTCCATTCGGACGGGCCGGTGTCGTCCGTGTGGCCTTCGATCCCACATCGCCCAATCTCGGTGTGGGCCTTCAACAACGACGCGATCTGCCCCAGTGTGTTGTAAAACGCGTGGCGTACGCGCGACCGATCGGTGTCGAAATAGATGGGCTGCAGGGTCTCGATCTCGTTCTTGCCCAGGCGCACTTGCCCCTTGCCCTTGTCCGGGCAGCCGTCGTCGTCGTCGATCCCGTTGATCGTCTCGGGCTCCAGGGGACACTTGTCGGCGGCGTCGAGAATGCCGTCCTTGTCGTTGTCGGGCTCGGGGCAACCGTCGTCATCCTCGAATCCGTCCTTGTCCTCCGGCTCCTCGGGGCATTCGTCGACGTCGTCTGGGAATCCGTCGTTGTCCTTATCCGCCGCCGGTGGTTTTTCGTCGGGGCAGCCGTCGTCGTCCTCGAAGTCGTTGACGGTCTCCGGCTTGTCGGGGCATTTGTCGGCCGCGTCCAGGATTTCGTCCTTGTCGTTGTCGGGATCCGGGCAGCCGTCGCCGTCCTCGAATCCGTCCTTGTCCTCGGCCGCGTTGGGACATTTGTCGGCTGTGTCCGGGATGCCGTCCTTGTCGTTGTCGGGTTCGGGGCAGCCGTCCGCGTCCTCGAACCCATCCCGATCCTCGGGATCCTCCGGGCAGCGATCGTCGTCGTCGGGAACGCCGTCGTTGTCCGCGTCGGGCGGCCGATTCGCCCAGGTGAATCCGGCGACGATTCGGAACACCGGCGAGCCTACGCCCTCGACCAGACCGGGACCGCCCGCCAACGTAAACCAAGTCTTTCCGACCCGCTGCCGCAAACCGACCAGCGCTTCCACTGGCGACTGCCGCCTGCTTCCGAACGGAGCGCCCGCCGCCGTGGTTCCGGACAGTTCGGCCAGCGCCGTTGTTCGCGCCAACGCCTGGAAGGTCGCGCCGGCCGAGAACGTCAGCTCGTTGCCCAGCGTAACGTCGTAGAACGTTTGCTGGCTCCGCAGTCGAAAGCCACCACGGGCACCGACCGTCAAGCGGCCGCGACGGTAATCGGCGAACAGGCGGCCCTCGCCGCCGATACCGGTTTCGTGGGTCAGCGTTCCGACGCCGGTGGGGATGGACGCCAGGATCGCGGCGCCCGCGCCCAGGCCGCGCCAGTCGACCAGGCGCGCTTTAAGCCCCAGACGCGCGTTGCCGACCCCGGCGATGGAGGGATCCACTGCGCCCGTGACGCTGTCCCCGGACTGAAACAGGGTCAGGGGCAGCGATAGTCCCGCCTCAAGGCGGAACGGAAGGCCGACGGAGGCGACCAGGGAGCCGCCCATGGCATGTGAGACGAGGTTGTGATTGGGCCCCGATCCGGCCTGAAAGATTCCAGGCGCCGGGTCGACCAGCACCAGGGGACGAAATGCGTAGTCGACATCGATTCCCACCCTGAACTGGCCGAAGGGCAGGACGGTGCTTCCGTCCGTGCGCAGCACCCGGTCGGAGAACGGGGTCGGTTGGTACTGGTTCAGCTGGAGGCTGCCGGGTGTCGACTGCGCCGCGGCGACCGCCGGCAGTAGGCACGCTACAAGCAAACAAGGAGGGATGCGTCTCGGCCAGCGCACGGATGACTCTGGTCGAAGGTAACAGTTTTGGGGCGGTGCGAAAACAAAGCCGGCCGATTGTTCTCGGCCATGGTCGACCAGGCGCTTTGCTTCCGGTTACAGCTGACGGGCCCGCATACCCCGTCGCTGAATCGCGACCACCGGGCGCGCCCGCCGCGACGACCAGTTCTCGCTGGGGATTCGCGCCTCCGGTCACCGGGGGCTCCAGGGACCCATCGACCGGGGCCCTGTGACCGCGGTTAGTACTTGTACGAAATCTTGCCGGCGAAGTGGACGCTGATGTCAATGGTCCATGCCTGCGCGGGCAGGGCGCCAGCCAACTGGACGTTGAATACCGCGCTATCGGCCTTCCATTGTTCCAGGATGTTCACGGGGTTCTTGCTGGCGATCTCCAACGTCGCGCCAACCACGCTGCCTGCGGCCTTCTCGTAGTTGACCAATTCGACCGGTTCGCTTGTGCCGTCCTTGGGCGCCATGGTGATGCGCAGCGAGCGCAGGAAGTCGAAGTTGGTGATGCCGGTCTTGGCGCGCAGCTCGACCTTCATCGCCTTGACGCTGGAATCGATCTCCTTTGGCAGGTCCAAGGCCGGACGCTCCTGCGTGAAGCTCATCCCCGTCGAGATCTCGCCCAGTTGGGCGGCGCCGGGGATGCCTTCGAATCCGACGTCGTGCTGGGTGATCTCGACGTCCGGCACCTCGGCCTCGACCGACAGCATGCAGGCGCCCGAGGTGGTCACCAGCGCCGCGAACATGGTGGCCAACAGAGAACGGGACAGGGTGCGATGGGTGGACATTGTGATTCCCTTGGTCTTGGAGGTGCGGTTCATGACATCACCAGATGTAGAAAATGAAGCCCATCTTCACCGACGGGGTGAAGATGCGGACGATCGGATCTTGGTTGAATGAGACGGTTGTTCCGCCACCCCCCGACGACATTCCGTTTGAAATTTCCGTGTTCACGTTGTGCACGTTGGCGCGGATGTAGCTCATGCCGCCGTGGATGAAGAACACCACCCGGCGGGCGCCGAAATCCAGACCAAGGTGCGCGTTCGCGTAGTCGTAGCCGATGCGCTGAAGGACCGCGTTGTCCTGAAAACCACCGCCCGCGATGCTGCGCGCGATGCCGTTGGCGTTGCCGTCAAAGTAGTGGCCGGCCTCCAGCGTGGCGGAGGGCCCCATGCCGAACGGGATGATCGAAACGCCGCCGCGCACGCCCTTGCTGATCATGTTGTAGCTGCCGCCCAGTTCGGTGCGCAGCCACGGGAAGGGGCGATAGACACCCGACACGGTGGCGCCGTCGGGGACGCCGGCGTCGAGCATGAGACCCAACACGCGAAGCCGCTTGGCCGCCGGCTTGGCCAGCGGCGCTTTTGCAATCTGGCCGTCCTGTCCGAAAGAGGTTGCCGTGAACAGAAGGACCGACAGCGCGGCCGCCGAGGCGAGGAGGGGAGAGTGGTTCGTTGCCATCACAGAAAGTCATCGGGAATTTCTTTCGTATTCTTTAGTACTATTTTTTTCATCCATGAATTGTGTCGGTGATTGTAGGAGCTTTCGCGCATCGGGACCGCTGTTTTGGCAAACAGGTCGCGCGCTTGGGGACAAATGCCCGGTGGAAAGCGTTATATGGGCACCATGAGGCTTTCCCCATCTGCCTTCACCGCCGCGGCGATCGGTCTTGGGTTGCTGCTGTTTCCGCCGCCAGCCAGCGCGCTGGTATCGCAGCCGACCGGCGAGATGATGCCGAACCCGGCCCCGATGTCCGAGGTCGGCATTGGGACCTCCCGGGGTTTTCCCGACGACGCCGTGACGTTGGCGGGCCTGTTCAAATATCGCAACGAGATGCTGCGTCCGATCGAAGACGCGCGGACCACGCCGGGGACGTTCTCGCCGAAATGCAAGTTCACCGGTCAGTTGGTGTTGCGCGGGGGCGGCTGCCACGTCGGTTTTGGCTGGTACAACGTCACCCCGGGCAGCACCACGCCGCCGCCCGCGAATGAGATCTACGAGCTGGTTCCGGCGCAGCTTCCGATGTGCCCGATGCCGATCATGCCGTTGATGGCCTGCTGCGACGACACCGAGTTTTGTCCGCTGGCGACGATGATGACAACCCAGACGCCGCAACACCGGTGGAATTCGCCGACGTTCACGGCGGACAACATCCTGACCAGTGCGCGCTACAAGGGCGGTCTGATCGGGTTCGCCATGATCGGTGACGGCAGCTCGCAGTGCAGCCAGACGAAATTTTCGCAGGCCGAGCTGAACGTGAAATCTCCGGCGACCGCGCCCACCAACGGCGCGCCGTGGGTGACGACACTTGTCTATCAGTCGACCGTGGATCCGAACGCGTACTACCTGGCATTCGAGGATCTCCCCGTGACCACCGCCAGTTGGAAGGGCAACGGCGGCAACGACGGTGACTTCAACGATTTCGTTTACTACGTCAGCGGGCTGAACTGCGACGGTGGCGGCAAGGAATGCCCCACCGGCATGCCGGGCGTTTGTGCCGGCGGCACGTCCCAGTGTTCGAACGGAACGACCATCACCTGCAAACCAAACGTCGCTCCCGGCGCCGAGATCTGCGACGGGCTGGACAACGACTGCGACGGCGTCGTCGATCAGGGCGCCCCGTGTCCGTTCGCCACGCAGATCTGCGACCGCGGCGTCTGCGTGCAGAAATGCAACGACACCGAGTTTCCGTGCCCGACAGCGTTCCAGTGCGACCAGGGTTACTGCCGGGATCCGGCCTGCCTGGGCAAGACCTGCGAGGTCGAACAAATCTGTGTCGGCGGCGTGTGCAAGGGCGGATGCGAGGGTGTGGTGTGTCCACGGGGACAGACGTGTCGAATCGGGCGCTGTGTGGATCCCTGCGCCGGCGTCGACTGTCCCGGTGGCGTGTGTGAAAACGGAGCGTGCGTCCCCGTGTGTACGTGCCGTCCCTGTACCGGCGGCCTTGCGTGTGTCACGACCAGCGGCCGTTGCGTGGATCCGGGTTGCGAGAAGATGGACTGCGGCGCGGACAAGGTGTGTGTGGCCGGTGCCTGCATGGATCCTTGTTATGGCACCACCCGTTGTCCAGCGGGCCAGGCATGCTCGATGGGAAAGTGTTCGGATCTTCCGCCGATGGGCACCGGGGGATCCTCCGTGATCGGGACGCGTTTCGACGCCGGAGGCGGTGCGGGCGGGATCTCGGGCGGCGGGGGGCCAGGGCCTGTCGGCGTGGATGCGGGATCGCCCGATGGCGCTGGCGCCGCGGCGGGGGATGGGGTCGCCCGCTGTGGCTGCGATGTCACCGGAACCTCCGCGGGCGCGGTATCGCTGTTCACGTTGCTGTTCGCGGCCGGGGTGCTGGGCCGCCGCCGTTCCCGTTCCTGACGCGCTATCACGATCTGATGTTTTTGTCGGCGTGCCTTGCCTTGGGGGGATCGACGGCTATCTTCCCGGCCCATGACCAGCTCCCTTTCGTCTATCCATCGTGTGTTGTTCGTCGCGGCCGTCGGACTGTCCGTGTCTGGCAAACTGGCGGCCTCCGCGTCCGCGCAAACTCCACCGGTGGCCAAATTCGATTTTCAGCCGCCGCCCCCGAAGGATGTCGACTGGAAGGTGCAGGCCAAGGGTGGTTTCTTGATGACGTCGGGCAATTCGCGCGCGCAAAGCGGAACGTTCTCCCTGGACGGATCGCGCCAGCAAGGAAGCAACAAGGTGTCGCTGAATGGTGGCATCGCGTATGGCAAATCCGACGTTTTGGTCCCTGTACTGGACGTAGCGGGCGACGTCACGGGGTTCGGTCGGCAGGCCCAGACGACGACCAACGAATGGAAGACCCGCGGTCGTTACGACCGTTTCCTGACGCCGAACAACGCCGCCTACGTACTGGGACAGATGGGGGGCGACAAAATCGCGGGAAAGCGCCTGTATGGGGGCGGCCAACTTGGTTACAGCCGGCAGGTGTACAAGAGTGACGCGCATACCGCCGTCGCCGAGCTTGGTTACGATTTTTCCTACGAGAGTTACGTTCAGTCGCCCGGGAGGACCGTCGATCCGGTGGCGATTCAGTCCGCGCGGTTGTTCGTGGGCGAGCTTTACGCCCTGACGAAGGAAACCGGATTCAGCGGCAGCGTGGAAGCACTTTTCAACCTGAACAAGGAGGACGCGCTGGATGCGTCCGACGGTACCGGCATGACGAAGGGGGTCGGTGCTTTCAAGGACACCCGGGTGATCGGGAAGCTGGGTCTGACCACAGTGTTGCGCAAGAGCCTGAGTTTCGGATTCGGATTCACCGTGAAGTTCGACCAGAATCCGGCGGCCCGCCCGCTGCCTGCGTCCGCGGGGGGCGCGATGTACGCTGCGGGTTTCCAGCCGTTCGCGGACAAGGTTGACACCCTGACCGAAGCAACGCTGATCTACACGTTCCTGTAGGCCGATTGGTTCAACGCATCCAAAGAAACGAGGCTCACATGAGTGTCCTGAAAGAGTTCAAGGAATTCGCAATCAAGGGAAACGTCGTCGACCTGGCCGTTGGTGTCGTGATCGGCGGGGCGTTCGGTAAGATCATCACGTCCGTCGTGGGCGACGTGCTGATGCCCCCGCTGGGATTCCTGATCGGCGGGGTCAATTTTTCGCACCTGAAGCTGATCCTGCGGGACGCAATGGATGGCGCGCCAGCGGTGACGCTGAACTACGGTGCCTTCTTGCAGGCGATGTTCGACTTCACGTTGGTCGCGATCGCGGTCTTTGTGCTGGTGAAGGCGATCAACCGCTTGAGGCGATCGATCGTTCCCGAAAAGCCCGTGGAACCACCGATAACCAAAGAGGTTGAACTGCTGACCCAGATTCGCGACGCGCTGGCGAAGAAGACCTGACCTCCGGCCGCCGCGCGGATGTTTCACCCCGCGGGTGCGTTCGTTTAGCGCGCCGTGGGGTGGGCTGGCGTTTTCAATTCCATCTTGTCGGCGGAAGGTGGTGGTGCCCCCAAACCTGGTGGCGTCGCAGCGAGTATCGGTCCTGACGGAGTTGCCGGCGGCGCGGCGGTCGTCGTCGTCGTCGGGGCGGTCGGTGCGTATGCGGGGGTGAAGGTCGTCTGTGAACGTGCCGGGCCGTCTGGGGACGCTGGGGGTTGGCCCTTGGGCTTGCGGGCTACCATCCAATCGGCGACCCGGGCGACGTCACCGAAGCGCGTCAGTTTGCCCTCGTTCGCTAAAAAGGACATGAAGCAGGTGTGCCCGTCGATCTTCGCTGCCAGAACCAGACAGTATCGCGCGTCGTCGTTGTATCCGGTCTTGCCGCCCAGCACCTGCACGTTGTTGCGCATGGCGGGCCGGTACGTGTTGACGTAGGTGATGGGCGGTTTGCCGATCGGGTGCGCGTCGTACTGGACGCGCTGGGTGATCGGCCCCAGCACCGGGTTCGACATCACCGCTTGCAGCAGGATGATCGTCTCCCGCGGCGTCGACACGTTGGCGATGGACAGGCCGGTCGGATCGTGAAAATGCGTCTTCGTCAGACCCATCGCCCGGGCCTTCGCCGTCATGGCCATCGCCAGTTGCGACGGGGACAGCTTGACCGCGCGGCCCAGCGCCGGGATTGCCCGGTTGTCGGAGCCCATCAACGCCGCGTGCAGCAGATCGCGATTCGATAGTGTCAGTCCCTCTAGAAGGCGCGATCGCGCGCCCCCGCGCGCAACGTCGCTGTCCGCTTTTGTGATGGTGGATAGGCCCTCCAGTTCCAAGCCACGGTCCATCACGACCAGCGTCGCGGCCAGCTTGGATATGGACGCGATGGGGCGCTCGCGGTCGGGCAGGCGGGAGTACAGTTCGCGGCCATTTTCGTCGACGACCAGCGCGCCCATCGCCTGCACGTTGGGCAGGCCGCCCTTGATTGCCGGAACGTGGCGTTCAAGAAAACCCGAGCGCTTGCCCGATTTCGGATGGGATTTCGCGGCGGTGGTGGCCTTGCGTGCATGCCTGGCGCGGGGGCTTGCGCCGCTGTTCTTCGCTGTTCTTGCCCGCGATCCGCCCGCTGTTTTGCCGGCGAACGTGGTCCCCGCCTTGCCCCGTCGACCGGCGGTGGGAGCGGCGTCGGCGTCGGGTGCGCCCATGACGGCCGCCGCCAACAGGACCAGTGCCCACGAGCAGCGCCTTAATCTAACCGTCGACGGCACCCCGAAAAGCTATCGGGCAACTGGGTGCCCGGCAAGTTGTCAGACCGGATTGTCGAAGACCGGATTGTGACGACCGCGCGGGCGGCTGCGTCACGCTCGTTGCCGGGCGGCGCGGCGCCAGGGCTCCCACCAAGCGGTCTTCGCCAGAGAAACGCCCAGCATCAGCGCGACCATGATCAGAAGGCCGACGGTGGCCTGGGGCATGGTCAGTTTGCCGTAAAGCTGAAGCTTGTGCGCGATCAATCCGTAACAGAGATCGATGTGGATCCAGTACACCAGCAGGGACGTCCGTCCGAACTGCCGCATCACCGAGAAGCGACGCCCGACCAGCCAAACCACGGCCCAGGCGATGAGCGCGACGATTCCGTTCATACCCAGCCGGTAGAAGAAACTACCGGGCCCCATCTGTTGCACCAGGTCGGAGGGGTAACGAATGACGTGGGGATCGATCTTGCGGATGGTCTCGATGATCAAGATCAATCCCGCGCCGGTGGCACCCGTGATGACGAACGCCCACCCTTGCCGCCGGGCGTTCTGGCTTGACCGCACCCAGAAGTGTCCGATCGCCACGCCGGCCAGGGACCACCCCGCCCACGGAAACAGCGCGAACCACGACATCGGGCGCTGCCCGCCGAAATACGCCGACACGAAGGTGGGAATCCAGGTGGGAAAATGCGCCGGCCCCACGATGGGTCCCAGGGCCACGAAGAACACCATCGCCGCCAGTGTGGTCACGTAGGACGGTTGGCCACGCCGGGGCGCGGTCAGCATCGGCACGACCAGCATCGAAGCCCCGATGCAGTTCAGGATGTCGATGCGCAAGATGTCCATGCCGTACGCGGGAAAATCGACGACGACCATGCTCATGTGGCCCAGGATGTATTCCTGGATTCGGAACAGGTACGCCAGCAGCAGGATCTGAAGTCCGCGCTTCTGCACGGGTCGCACGAAATCGCGGCGCGCGGTCACTCCCTTGCGCAACTGCGCCTCGAAACGCAGGGCGATCGAGACGCCCACCAGCATCAGGAACAACCGGGCGGGGATGCCGCCCAGGAAACGCGTCACGCGGTAGGCGGCCGTCAGCTTGGCTTCGGGGGACACCCACGCGTCGTACAGATGCGTCTGGATCATCAGGACGACGGCGAAACCACGCAGCCAGTCGACTACGTCCAGACGGGCAGGGGCCGCGGCGGACGGCCTGGCGGATTTCGTATCGGCTGGGACCAACGGCACGGCGCCCGACGTCGCGAAGGCGGGTGCGGCGGGGGCCAGGGATGGCCCGGTGGTGGATGGCGGCGTGTCCACGCGGCACATCTTTATCACGTCCGCCATGGCGGTATACGTACACAGATGGAACCGACCACGATTTCGCTTGCGTACTCGGTTGACGCCGACGACGCGTTCATGTTCCACGCGTTGCGGGCGGGGCAGATCGACGCGCCCGGCCTGACGTTTTCGCATCAACGGGCGGACACCGCCGCGCTAAATCAGCTGGCGCTGAAAGGCGCGGCGGACGTGATTGCGATATCGGCCGGCTTTTACCCCGCCGTGGCCGACCGGTATCAGTTGCTGCCACACGGGGCGTCCGTCGGGCGTGGGTTCGGACCGGTGGTGGTGGCGCGCCGTCCCCTTGTACCGTCGGATTTGGCCGGACTGCGGGTTGGGATCCCAGGGCTGACGACGACGGCGTGGATGGTGTTGCGACTGATCGAGCCGCGCGCGGTACCGGTGGAAATTTCGATCGTGCCGTTCGGGCGCATCTTCGACGCGGTCGCGACGGGTGAAGTCGACGCGGCGTTGCTGATTCACGAAGGCCGTTTGTTGTATCCACAGCGTTCCTTGTTCTTGGTCGTCGACCTCGGTGTCTGGTGGCAGGAACAAGTCGCCCTGCCGCTGCCGCTGGGGGTCAATGTGATCCGACGGGGATTGGGCCCGACGCGCATCGCCGAGGTATCAGGGCTTTTGCGGCGGAGCATTCGCTGGGCTGTCGAGCACCGAAGCCAGATGATTGCGTCGCTGGTTTCCGAGGATCGTGGCGATCCCGCGCTGGCGGATCCCGCCCTAGTTGATCACTACTTGGCGCTGTACGCGAACGCGGACACCGAGCAGATGCCCGACGACGCGCGCCGGGGAATCGAGGAGTTGTTCGTCCGTGCCGCTGTCGCGGGGCTTATGCCGGGCGGGGCGACCGGGGTGAGGCCGATGACGATAGACTGGGCTCCCTGAGCTACACACGTACGAATTCCCAAATGACCGCCGACGCAGCGATCGTCGCGGCCGCCTGATGGCGTAGCCATTCGGCGTGGGCACGCGGGCCGACGCGATTCGAGATACCCAGCGCCGCGCCGAACGGGATTCCCGCCGCGTGTGCGGCGCGGGCCACGGCGAAGACCTCCAAGTTCTCGACGGTGGCGCCGGTCACCGCGGCCAATCGACGCGCAAGCGAGGCAGACCGTGTGATGGCGATCGTGGTGGCGACATCCGCAATGATGGCGCCCGCGGGCGCTCCGTCGAGTAGTGCCCGCCTGAGTGTGGAATCGGCGGTGGCAGTCACAACCGCCGGTGCCGGCAGATATGCCTCGGCACGTGCAACAGCCGTCGAGGCAAGAAACAGTCGCCGCGCTATCGCGACGCCACCGATCGGAGGTGTGGCACCGTAGCTACCAGCTGTGCCCACGAACAGGATCAGGCGAGGCTGGAAGCGCGCGATGGCCCGCGTGGCGCCGACCGCCGCGTCCACCGCGCCGATTCCGACCGACACAAACGCGATTGAGCCGTTCTTCGCAGGGGACACGCGCTTGAGCGCGCGGCGCAGCGGCGCCAGTTCGGGCGCGAAGGCGGAGACGATCAGGATTGGTCGCTGGGATCGACGGTGCGGCATCAGGGCACCCAAACCGTGAATACGGGTCGCGGCGCGAGGGTCAATCGGTCGCTCCGCGCAGTTGCTCGCGCAGCAGGTTCAGGAAGGCGGCGACCGCGGCCGACGGTTCGCCGGGTGATCGCAGCGCGAATACCTCGCGCCACGGGGTTGGCCGCACCAATCGGACCGCGCGAAGACCCTTCTGGGGGCCGTGAAGGTAACGCGCCGGCAGGATGGTCGCCCCGACACCGGCCCGGACCAACTCGCGCAGGGCCTCGCCCGAATCCATCGTGAGGCGAACGTTAGGGACCAGTCCGGCGGCCGCGCACGCGGCATGAATGATCGCCCCCGTCGGTGACGATGCGGGGACCAGCACCAGCGGTCGGTCTTTCAACTCAGACATGGCAACTTGCGAGCGACGGGCCAGGGGATCGGCGGCCCGCACCACCGCGACGAATGGCTCGCGGTACAGGCGTTCCGAGGTGACCAGGCGGGGTAGGGGCGGCGTGGGACCGGCGACCAGTCCCACGTCCGCGCGTCCATCGCGCACCGACGCCAGGATCTCGTCCGCGGGCGCCACGTGGGCATCGATCTGCACGCCCGGGTGGCGACGCGCAAACAACGCCAGGGCCGGCGGCAGCAGGGTCACGGCCAGACTTTGGATGGCGGCCAGCCGCAACGTACCGGCGACCAGACCCTGCAACGCGGCCAGATCGTCGGAAAAACCGCGAAGCGTTTCCAGGGTTCGCCGCGCGCGCGCGGCCAAGAGTTCACCGGCGGGGGTGGTTCGTACCCGGTGGCGGGGACGGCGTTCCAGTAGTCGGGTGCCCGTTTCCTGCTCCAGACGGCGAAGCGCGTGGGACAGGGTCGGCTGCGCGGCGTGCACCCGCAGACCCGCGCGCGTGACGTTCCCCTCGTCGACGCAGGCCAGGAAATAGCGGAGATCGCGCAGTTCCATTATTAGGCATTCAATCGAACAATGTCTGGACGTACAAGGCCGGGCGGGACACCGCTACACTGCTTTCGATTGCCCGGGGGAATTCCCCGGGACGAACCGCGCGTGAATCGTCGCCGAGGCCACCGGCATCGAACTACCCGCAACGTTGCGGTTTCGGCGGGCCGCTGTTGTGTTAACCTACCGCCGTTTTCGACATTGGGAGGAATCCATGAGTCTCGTTGGTAAGAAAGCCCCTGATTTCACGACCACGGCCGTCGTAGGTGACGGCGACTACAAACAAATCTCGCTCTCCGATCTAAAGGGCAAGTTCGTCGTCCTGTTCTTCTACCCGGCGGACTTCACGTTCATCTGCCCGACGGAAATCCAGGAGTTTTCGCGGCGCCATGCCGAGTTCAAGGCCGTCAACTGCGAAATTCTGGGTTGTTCGACCGATTCGAAACACTCCCACAAGGCCTGGATCAACACCGGTCTTGGCAAGCTGAACCATCCGCTGCTGGCGGATTTCAACAAGACCATCACCCGCGACTACGATGCGCTGGTTGAATCCGACGGTGTGGCGCTGCGCGCCACCATCATCATCGACGACAAGGGAATCGTGCAGCACGCCTCGTACAACGCGGATTTGCTGGGGCGATCGGTCTCGGAAACCCTGCGTATGGTGCAGGCGCTGCAGACGGGCGAACGTTGTCCCGTCGAGTGGAAGCCCGGCCAGAAGACACTGGGTAAACCGGGGTCGTAGGCCGGCAGTCCGATGCGCCGGTTCACGTTCGTCCTGTTGTTCGTGACCGGTGCGCTCGGCTGTGGTGCCCGCGAGACGTCCGACCGGCCCCGCCTGTGGACGCTGTTCGATTTCGCGCGCCTGGCCGGTGCCGGCCAAAACCTGATGGCTGGTGGGCTGGAACTTCCAGCCACCTATTTCGTCAAAGAGGTCGTAGACGATGTCGGGCCGACCGGGCGCTACGAATTGGCGGTGTCGTCCGGATTCGTGGACGGCCAGTCGATGAAGTACGTGACGACCGATGTCTGGGCGCATTTCGACAAGGTCTGGGTTCAGCCCATGTACATCGGGCTGGTCGCGGGCAGGACCTGGAATGATCCCGGAGGTTGGGATGATCCCGATGTTCAGGAACCCTGGGTGTTCGGCGTCGGGCCCAAGAGTCTTTTCTACAGTCCTTTCTGGCAGGTCTATCGATTCAAGACGCCGGTCGGAGTCGACGTCGCGACGCTGTTGGACACCCGCGCGGTTCTGGAAGCCGCCAACCAGACCGGAGGGCTGCGGCGGACGGAGCGCCGGATCACGTCGCTGGCACCGACCAGCGTGTTCTCCCCGAACGAATGGGACGGCAGTACTTACTACGACAACACGGGCGCGTGGGACGGCCTTTGGGGTCGGCGGTACATCGACATGGGCCCGGGACGGTTCGATTTTGACCAGGATGGGGTCGTGCGCGAGTTCCCGATCTTCATTTTCACGAAAAAAGGGGTCCCCCTCTACTGGCCGAACGTCGGCGGAACGCGGCCTCTGTTCGCCGCCCCACCGGCCTTGACCAATGCCCGGGACGGCGGTCCTACCGATGGCGCTGCCGACGGTGGCGCC
>JANOJB010000009.1:0-30279 GCA_031407985.1 Pseudomonadota bacterium
GCGTTTTTCTCCCCATCACCTTTCTACCCTCGCGCTCTTGGCGTTTGCCGCCGGTTGCCCGCGCGACGTGGTGGACGCGCTTGGCCGCGCGCGCGACGCGAACGCATCCGGGGACGCGCTGCGGGACGCGGGGGAAACCGGGGACCGGGATCCCTGCCTCGGTGTGCCGGCCGACGCCGGATGCGGCCCGGTCACCTGGCCGAACGAGATCAGCTTCACGAACTCAGATGCCTGGCTTCGCCAGCATCATGATTCGCTGATTTCGATGAAGCCCCGCGTGCTGGTGTTGGACTTTTACAATGGGGACACCGTCGCCAACATTCGCGCCCTCGCCCTGAACCAGGCGAACGCACTAGCCGAAAGTTCGCGCTACCACGGTTACTCCGACGCGGCGGCGCCGGTCTTCATGACCTATGAGATCATGACGAAGGTCGTGGACATGCTGGATCACCCTGGGCCGCCTTCGGGCTGGACCCATGCCTCCAGCACTCTGCTTCCCGTTGATGCCAGCGGCGCCTTCGACCCGAAGCCACTGTTCAACCAGACCTATGCTGACCGATACGCGTTCGTCGACCCGACGCAGGCCGGTCACAACCTGACGTTGTGCGAGATGTTCGATCGGGGAATGGTCAACGAAGTTTGGCTGGCGGTTGGCGACGAGCCGCCGAGGGGGCCGCTGATCATCGAGCGGAAGCAGAAGTACGACGCCGGCGGCGCCCCCCTGGAGGGACAGTTCGAGCCCTGTGCTGGCGGTGGTGCTTGTCTGAGCGACATCCCCTGCAAGGTGAGCATGCGGCTGGCGCACCTGGCCCCGCAGCGCCCCCTCACCTGCGACGTGGAGATCCGCACCTTGCCATTCGAGTCGAAGGGAACGTTGCTGGCCGTGCCGTACCTGGGTGCCAACGCGTCGGAGTTCTTCAACTTTGACCTCCGCAAGTTTGGCGTGTCATTCGACAGTTGGTACGACATCTGCGATACGGCGGGGACCCCCTGCATCATGTACCCGACCCCGACGTCGGCCACGGGCGTCGACATGGCCGGTACGCCCTGGACTATCAACTCGTTCATTCAAGGATGTGGAAGCGCCCGCTTTCCCCCCAACGCCCGCTCGCGGAACAACTTCTCCAACGCCGCCACAGTGCAATCTCGTTGCGAGCACTTCGGCATGAAGGACGGATCGGGGGGGGCGGACACTCCGGATACCTACTCGCTCGAAAAGGTGAGCGCGTACACCACCCGATTTGGAGGAGGTAACGACTGCGGCGGCGGGTGGCACATTTATATGCGCCAGAGCTTCCCGGGCCTCGAAAACCGGGCGACGGGCGCGGACGGCAAGCCCATGAAGAACTGGTGGCCGTTCCAGTACTACTAGCCGCGGCCCGACCGCGGCGGCGTCTCGCCCGCGATCACAGGATGCCGGCGATCCCGGCCGTCACCACCAGGGCGGGCCTGCCGACCTGCCCGACCTCGTCGTCGCCAAGGCGAACGGCCGGCCGAGGCAAGAACCCCAGCGCCTGAACGTCCACGGTCACCGCCCAGTGATCCCCAATTCCCACGATCACGCCTCCACCGGCCCCGGCGACGAACGCCCAGCTTTGATCGCGACTATCCGTCCAGGGAGTGGGCGCCGTCGGTGACGCACTGGTGCCCGATACCGACAGGCGATACACACCGGTGACCAGCGCGGCGACCGGCTGAACACGGCTGTGGGCGCGGAACGCCGTCACGAATTCGACCGTTGCCATTTGCTGACCCAACCGCGCGGTACCCGCGACGTTCGAGATCCGCAGCGTTTCACCGGCCCCCACCAGTCCCAGGCGCACGGCGAAACCCTGCGGCATGCCCACCGACAGTTTCAAAGCCGGGGTCCAGGCCAGTGCGAATCCGCTTGGGTGCGCGATCAGCCCGGCGGACGCTTGGATGCCAAACCCGTCGAGCACGTACGCCCGGACGACCGAAGGCGGTACATCCGACGGCGAGGACGGTGGTGCCGAGGAATGCCCCGGCGTCTCTGCGGCAGGCGCCGGAGCCTCGGCGGACGCCCGACGCGGGTGCCCACCGACCCACATCTCGGCCAGGCTGGCCTTCAGCAGTTCGACGGCGTGAACGGCCAGAACCGCGGCGCCGCGATCCGCGTCGCGGGGATCCACCAGCAGCCGCTGCACCGTGGCCCGCCCGGTCAATCGATCCGACACCCAGATCTCGGCCGTCGACGCGCCCCCCACCAGCGGCGGGCCCGGAAAGATCGCGAACGCGGCGACGGGATCCAGTTCGCGCCCGATGGATTCGACGGTGATCCGGGGATCCGCGTCGCGACTGACGGGCAAAACCCGCAGGTCGAACCCCGCCGCTGTCAGCTCGCCCGAAACCCGGGCCAACGCCTCGGCCGTGGTCGGATCGACGTCGACCGGACGAATCAAAACGACCCGGTGCCGCCCCTCGGCCCGCACATCCCGCCCGCGCAAGAACAATCCCGACAACAAGATCGGGATTGCCACAGTCAACGCAACCACCGTCGGGCGCGCGCGCCCAGCGCGGGCCATTTACCGCTCTCGTAACAGTTTTCGAGCGGCGGCCGCGTAGGGCCCGTCGGGGAAGCGCTCCAGATACTCGCCGGCCACGGAGCCAGCCGCCTCGGCGCCCTTCAGCTTCTGCGTCATGACCATCTTGCGGCCCAACGCCTGCGCCGCGTACCGTCCGCGCGAACTTTCGCCAAGGTACTGCTGGTACCAATTCAACGCGTCGCCGTGGCCGCTGGCACCAGCCGCGTCTTCCGCCAGGCCCCCCAGAAAAAAGGCCGCATCCCGGGCCTCCGACGACCGTGGAAAACGGTCGCGCATCGAGAGCAAGGTCCGCCGCGCCAGCGCCGGCCGATGCCCATACCGCGCGGCGTCCGCCAACGCCGAAAGATCGCGCCCCGATACGTTCGCCAGCACGCGATCGATCCCACGCGCCTCGGCGTCGTCGAGGATCGCCTGAAAATGTCCCCGCGCCAGTTGACGATCCCAAGTCTCCGACGAAGGCACTGACGTTTCGGAAGCAGACAGCCCGCCACCCTGGCGCCGATCCGCACCGTGATGAGCAGCGGCCGATACTGCCTTTTGCCGGACTGCCGCCCCGACACCGCGCGGTTTGTCCGCGAGGCCCAGTCCCGGTTCAACCTGAGGAGGCGCCGATTCGGCCGCATCCGCCACGCCATCTTCGCGTGGCTCGTCCACCATTGCCGCCGCCAAGCCACGGCGAGAGTCGGCTCCGCCCGATGCCGTCCCGCCGCCAATCGCCAGTCCCGAGCGTGGGTTCGCCGTCAGACGCATTCCCGCTGTCAAAGTCACGCCAGCAGGCGCAAGCGGGCCCGTCACAATCACCGAGCCGTGATCCATCTGAATATCAAGAAGTTCGTTGGTCCAAGACCACTTCACGTTGAACGCGGTCCCGGTCACCCGGATGCTGTAAGGCCCCGCCTCGACCGACCAGCGGGCACGTTTGCGGGGCGTAATGCGCGCATGCACGCTCCCGCTTTCAACGACCACCCGTCCACCGTCCGCGGTCAACCCATCGACGCGTGTGCGCGCCGACGCGCCCAGAGAGATCTCGGACCCCTCGGAAAATACGATGGTGGTCCCCGTGGCGGTCGGACGGACGAATCCGCCTGGACCGATGGAACCGTTCATAACCTGGTACGTGACCGCGTCGAACGATCGAAAAACCGCGGTCCCGCCGACCACCAGGGCAACCGTCGCGATCGCCGCGACCAGCATGCGAACCCCACGGATCCGGCCGGGCGCGTGGCGCTGATACAGGGCCTCTTCCAGGCGCGCCAAACCACGCCCGTCTCCCGCCGTCGTGGTGTCCGAATAGGTGTCCTGAACAAGGCTCACCATACCTTCGAGCAACCGTTCCCCCTCCCGTGCTGTCGTCGTCACCTTCATCTCCTATTTTCCGTTTCTTCCGTGTCGGTAATGTCTATTGCGTCTGTAGCGTTTGCATCCGATTCCGAATCATCCAAGGTCGGCTGCGTTTTCAGTTCCGGCAGGTACCCGGCAAGCTCGGGGCTTCTTTGAACCAGCAATGTGACCCGTCGCCAGATCCGGGCCAGGTGTCGCTTGGTCGTCGACACCGAAATGCCTAGTGCATCCGCCACCTGCGTCAGTTCCAGTCCTTCGAAAAATCTGAGAACAAAGGCGGCCCTATCGCGGGCATTCAACCGGTCCAGGATCGCGTAGAAGCTAACCAACGCTTTACGCGCGCCCGCGTCGGGCTGCTCGGTGCGTGGACCTTCCAGTTCGGACACCGCGCCCGACAGATGGATCCAGCGGCGCACGCGACGCTGGCGCAGTTCGTATTTGATCGTCATCGCGGTGATCGAGATGACGAAGGCCCTCAGCGATTTGGGCTCACGCAATCCGCCGACCTTGCGAAACAGGCACAGAAATACGTCCTGAACCATGTCGTCGACGTCCTGGCCCGGTCCGAACGTCCGCTTCAACATCCGGTAGACCATCGGCGAGAACCGAGACCAGGCGACGCGAGGCGCATGGTGATCACCCGCGATCATCGCGCGCGCCAGGGTGGCGTCATCCGCCGTGGCGAGTTGGCCGCCGGGCAGGTAGACAAGGCGGGCCGCTGGAACTGCTTCCGGCATCAGCGTTCTTCCGTCTCTCGGCTGCGAACCATCGTTGGTTAAGTAGCTTGCTGGGTCCCAGGTGGCTCACAAAAGGACCGGGCTTGGGGACCGGGCTGACGCCCACTTAACACGCCGCAACGCACCTTGTGGGACAGTTCGGGACGGCGTCACGCCAATGACTCCGAAAACGCACATCTGGCCCAAAGAGGGACGTGGGACCGTTGCGATCGGATCTCCGACCCATTTCGCCAGGTGGTAGGTGCCCTGCCCGTCGATGCGTCGTCAATCGTGACGGCCGAAAAGCTCCCCCGCCTCGACAGCGATGGGCAGGCGGTTCTGCTGGGGCGGCAGCGGGCACGTCGCGTAGGAAGTGAACGCGCACGGGGGGCTATAGGCCTTGTTGAAATCCAGGACCACGCGGCCGTTTTGGGGAGGATCGGCATACAAAAATCTGCCCGAGCCGTACGTCGCGCGGCCCGCGGTCTGGTCGCGAAAAATGAAAAAAAGCTGGGTGTCACCGGGCGATTCGATGACCGGATCCAGGCGGTAGGTCTTGCCTCCTAGTTCGAATTGCGCGTAGCCGGGACTTGGCAGAGCCTCGGAAAAGCCAAGAACGTTGGGGACCGTGATGGTGACCGGATCCGGGTGCGGAATGAATCGGGCGACGATGCGATATCGGGGATTCACGGGGAAATACCCCAGCCCTTTGAACGTGCTCCTCACTTTGCTTTTGCTGTCTTTCAGCCGAATGGCCAGGCGACCGTTGCGCTCGATGACCTGCATGGTGAGGGACCCCATGGTCAGAAGATCCGGCGTGGCGCCGCCCGCGTCCGAGCGAAGCGCGGCCTTCATGACCGGCTTTCCTCCAAGTGTGACCATCACTCCGGGCGAGATCTCGACCGCGACCTCGTCCTCGGCGACGACAAAGATGCCCGCACGCGCCGGCGACGCGTGCGCCGGAAGCACGATGTCGTTCGCGCCGTCGGCACCGAATCGGTTCACGCCGGGCTTCAGCCAAAACAGTCCCGCCAAGGTCAACCAGCCGCTGTCGGAGCGCAAGCGAACATCGCGCGCCTTCTGCCAGGCCTCGATCTCGCGGCGGTGGGTCGCGGCGTCCAGGCTGCCGGCCGCGACCACCAACGACATAAGCATGACAAACACACCACCAGCTTACCCCGCTGGTTTAGATGGCGGGCGTGGAACGATCGCCCTGCCAGCGGTTACTGGCTCGCCTCGGCGCCCGCGGCTTCTGGTACGCCGACCAAACCCTGCTGAACCTCCCCGCAGACCCGCGACACCTCCTCCACCACCTGCGTCAGAACATCGTGAATGGTGTTCGGCAACGATTCCTCCTGCTGCTCGCCCAGCCAGCGGTCGAGTGCGGCCATGCGCTGGATAGCCGGCGCGGCGACGCCCTGATCCTGATCGGGCCAAATCCGCCGCATGACATCCAACGCCGAGCGGGCGCAGTAACGCAGCGAACGCGGAAACGCCGGCTCCAGCAACAGAAACGAGACCACCGCCTTGCGCGTGACCCGCCCCTGGTGGCGCCGCATGAATGCCTCGAACCCCGAGCAGGCGCGCAGCAACGACAGCCACAGGGCCGTTTGCAAGATCTGATGCTGTCCCTCGGTCGCGCCCGACAGCATGTGGTGGTGCATGTCCAGGATGCGCGCCGTTTGTCCGACCCGTTCCAGCAGCACGCCCAGCCACAGAAAATCCATCGGCGCGTCGTGCAGCATGGTGCTGCGTACCAGACCCAGGCAAAGCTGCGTGGAGGCCCGAACGTGACGGTAGACCTCGTCGCGATCCTGAAGGTATTGCCGGCCGGCCTCCTCACCCATGAACCACAGAAACAACTGATTGGTCGCCTGCCAGATGTCGCCGCTCAGCACCTCGCGGACGGAACGCGCGCTTTCGCGGGCACCCCGCACCGAATTCCGCACCGACACCGGGTTTTCGGGTGACCAGGTCAGGTAACGCTGTACAACCTCGCCGTCGTCGGCGTCGGCGGCGGTGAATCTCTCGACAAAATCCGGATACTGCCCGGACACCGTCACCAGCGGACGCCAGCATTCCAGCGACGGCAATTCGGCGTCGAACGCCAGCGATCGTGTCACCTGGAGCAGGCGCGCCGTGCTCTCGGCGCGATCAAGATAGCGCCCGACCCAGAAACAATGATCCGCGACCCGAGAAATCATGGCGCCGCCTCCACCCATGTGTCCTTCGATCCGCCACCCTGACTTGAATTCACGACGTATGATCCCTCGCGAAGCGCCACCCGGGTCAGACCGCCCGGCAAAACCCAAGTTGCGGTTCGACTGGTCAAGATGAACGGCCGGAAATCGACCCGCCGCGGTTCCAGACAGCGTTTTTCGGCTATCCACGTCGGACAAGTCGACAGCTCGATGCGCGGCTGCGCAATGTACCGGCGCGGGTCGTGCAGGATCTTCTGGCGAAATTCCTCGCGTTCTGCTGCCGTCGATTGTGGCCCCATCAACATCCCGTACCCGCCGGCCTCATCGACGGCCTTCACGACCAACTGGTCCAGGTGCCCAAGCACGTACCGGCAGTCCTTGGGCCGGGAACACACGTACGTCGGCACCTGCGCCAGCAGGGGTTCCTCGCCCAGGAAGAATTTGATCAGCTCGGGAACGAATGCGTACGTGGCCTTGTCGTCGGCCACGCCGTTGCCGGGGGCGTTCACCAAGGCGACCTTGCCGGCCGCGAAGGCACGCATCAACCCAGGAACACCAAGCAGGCTGTCCGGACGAAAAAACTCGGGATCCAGAAACGCGTCGTCGGTGCGGCGGTAGATCACGTCAACGCGGCGCGGGCCCTTGGTGGTGCGAACGAACACCTCGTCGCCGTCGACGAAAAGGTCGCTTGCCTCGACCAGTTCCAGTCCCATCGACCGCGCCAGAAAGCTGTGTTCGAAATACGCCGCGTTGAAGGGGCCGGGCGTCAGCACCACCACCGTCGCGTTTTCGGGATCAGTCGGCGACACCGATCGGAGGGTCTCGGCCAGTTGCGTTGGGTAGCCGTCGACGCGGCGAACCCCGGCGTGTGTCAACGCGTGCTGAAACACACGCTTGGTGACGGTGCGATTCTCCAGCACGTAGGACACGCCCGACGGCGTTCGCAGGTTGTCCTCCAACACCCGCAGGGTTCCTTCGGGATCGCGAATCAGATCCACGCCCGCGATGTGGATGCGCACGCCACCGGGCGGTCGCAGGCCGCGCAATTTGGGGAGGTACTGCCGTGACTGCTGGATCATTTCGGGCGGAACAATGCCCTCATGCAGGACGCGCTGGTCGCCGTAGACGTCGTCCAGGAACATCTGCAAGGCCCGCAAACGCTGAATCAGGCCCTTCTCGGTGCGCTTCCACTCGTCTGCGGCGATCACCCGCGGCACCAGGCAGACCGGCATCACCTTCTCGGCGCCGCGCTGATCCGAATAGACCGAGAACGTCACCCCCTGCTGGACCAGCGCCAGTTCGGCCAAGGTTTGGCTGCGCGCGAATTCGTCGGGACCCAGACTGGCCAACATATCGGCCGCCGCCCGTGCGTGGCCGCGCGGCCGTCCCTGCCCGTCGACGAATTCGTCGTACGTTCCGGTTATCGGTAGGTAACCGTCAAGAAGGGCTGAACCAATCCCGTCGGTCATCTCGAGCGGCACCACAACACGGCGACGAATGTACGACAAGCAACGCGGGCACACCACGGCTGACCGTCAGTGTTACAACGAACATACCGGACCGAAACGTGACGTTTACCGGGGACCGGCTACCCTTCCCGTTCGTCGCCATGCGCGTTTCCCTTCATCATCTCAGCCGCTACCGTTACGATCGGCCAGTCAACTTGTCGCCGCATGTGGTGCGCCTGCGTCCCGCCGCACACTGCCGCACGCCGATCACGGCGTACGCGCTGAAAATCAAGCCGGTGCAGCATTTCTTGAACTGGCAGCAAGACCCTTTTGGGAATTATCAGGCCCGGTTGGTCTTTCAAAAACCGACCGACTTGCTTGAGGTCGAGGTGGATCTGATCGCCGAGTTGACGGTCGTCAACCCGTTCGATTTCTTTCTGGAGCCGGAAACCGAGGTGTTGCCGTGGCGGTACGGAACCGCGCTGCGCCACGATCTTGAGCCTTATCTGGAAACCCTGCCCCTGACGCCGCTGGTGGCCAAGCAAGTCGAACACGTCCGATCCGCCTATGCCCGGGCCGGGCGACGCACGATAGACGTGCTGGTCGACATCAACGCCCGGGTTCACGAGCTGTTGCGATACGACATTCGCATGGAGCCCGGCGTCCTGTCGCCAGAGCAGACGCTGACGGGCGGACACGGATCTTGTCGGGACTTCGCCTGGTTGTTGTGCCAGCTGCTGCGACATCTGGGCTTCGCGACCCGTTTCGCGTCCGGCTACTCGATTCAACTGAAACCCGACGTGAAACCACTGGAAGGTCCGTCCGGCGTTACCCAGGACGTGACCGATCTGCATGCCTGGACCGAGGTGTTTCTTCCGGGCGCCGGATGGGTCGGCATGGACGCAACCAGTGGCCTGTTCAGCGGGGAAGGTCACATCCCGCTGGCCTGCACGCCCGATCCCGAATCGGCGGCCCCCGTCAGCGGCGCGTTCACCTGGGATGCCGCCGCCGAGGGCGATCGCGTCGTCGAATCCTTCGATGTGTCCATGTCGGTACACCGACTGCGGGAAGAACCACGGGTCACGAAGCCCTACACCGAGGAAGAATGGGAGCGCATCAACGCGCTGGGCGATCTGGTCGACGAACGCCTGCGGGCGTCCGATGTCAGGTTGTCGATGGGCGGCGAGCCGACGTTCGTGTCGATCGACGATCCGGATGGCGAGGAATGGAACACGGCCGCGGTCGGGAAGAACAAGTCGCGTCTGGCCGACACCCTGGCCCGAAAGTTGTTGCGGCGGTTCGCGCCGGGGGGCGTGCTGCACCACGGACAGGGCAAGTGGTACCCGGGCGAATCGCTGCCCCGTTGGGCCATCGGCTGTTACTGGCGGCCGGACGGCGTGCCGGTGTGGCGTGATCCCGCCCTGCTGGTGGCCGACGCCGACGATGCCGATACCGGCGCTGCCCCCGCGGCCGCACAGAAACACGGACCCGAAGCAGCGGCGGCCTTCGTCACCGAGCTGGCGTCCCGCCTGGGTGTTGATCCGAAGTTCGCGGTTCCCGCCCACGAGGACGCCTGGTACTACCTGTGGCGCGAACGTCAGCTTCCCGTGAACATCGATCCCTTGAGCTCCGATCTGACCGATCCGGAAGAACGCACGCGCCTGTCGCGCATCCTGGATCAAGGACTGGCGGCCATCGTCGGCTACGCGTTGCCGCTGACGCGTGTCGAATCGCAAGAAAGCTCGCAAAAAAGCTCGCGAAAAGGCTCGCAAAAAGGCTCGCAAGAAAGCTCGCAAGAAAGCTCGCCAAAAGACGCGCCGCCAGGCGGTGCTTGGCGCAGCGGCCCCTGGTTCTTGCGCGGCAAGCACCTGTTTCTGCTGCCGGGCGATTCACCGATGGGGTTCCGCCTGCCGTTGGATGGTCTGCCCTGGGTGGCCAAGGTTGATCGCGTGGAGTCGTACGAAACTGATCCGCTGGCACCGCGGGATGCGTTGCCTGGCACCGTTGCCACGACGGTGCAACCGCAACGACCCGGAATGGGATCGCCGGCCACGGCAGCACCCCATGTGCCTCCCCCCGTCGGAAAATCAGCGCCCGAGCTGTGCGCGACCGCGTTGTGCGTCGAGCCCCGCGACGGAAGACTGCACGTCTTCTTCCCACCCCAGACCCGCATCGAGGACTACCTGCAGCTGGTCACCGCCGTCGAGGATACGGCGCGGGCGCTGGGATGCGCGGTGCGTCTGGAGGGCTACACGCCGCCCGCCGACCACCGCCTGCGCAAGCTGGAGGTCACGCCCGATCCGGGCGTCATCGAGGTCAACATTCACCCCGCGCTCAGCTGGCCTGAACTGCGGGACAACACGATTGGCCTGTACGAGGACGCGCGGCAAACGCGACTTGGTACCGAAAAATTCAACGTCGACGGCCGTCACAGCGGCACGGGCGGCGGCAACCACATCGTTCTTGGCGGGCTAGCCCCCAGGGACAGCCCACTGTTGCGCCGGCCGGATCTGCTGCGCAGCCTGGTCGGCTACTGGAACAACCATCCTGCCCTGTCGTACTTGTTCTCGGGCGCGTTCGTGGGCCCGACCAGCCAGGCACCGCGCGTCGACGAGGCGCGCACCGACAGTCTGGCCGAGCTGGAGATCGCGTTTCGGGAAGTGCGTCCCGGCGTCGAGGCACCGCCCTGGCTGGTGGACCGGCTGTTCCGCAACCTGCTGATCGACGTCACCGGAAACACCCATCGGGCCGAGTTCTGCATCGACAAGCTTTACAGCCCGGACGCCGCGTCGGGACGGCAGGGTTTGCTGGAGCTGCGCGCGTTCGAGATGCCGCCGCATGCGCGCATGAGCCTGACGCAGCAGTTGCTGTTGCGGGCGCTGGTGGCCTGGTTCTGGCGCGAGCCTTTTCAGCGCCGGCTGGTCCACTGGGGCACCGCGCTCCACGACCGGTTCATGCTGCCGCATTTTGTCACCGAGGACTTCGGCGAGGTGCTGCACGATCTGCGGACGGCCGGATTCGCCTTCGAACCCACCTGGTTCGCCCCGCACACCGAGTTTCGTTTTCCGCGTATTGGCGCCATCTCCGTGGGGGGTATGGAAGTCGAGCTGCGCCAGGCCATCGAACCGTGGCACGTCCTCGGTGAACAACCGGCGGCCGGGGCGACGGCGCGGTTCGTGGATTCGTCGCTGGAACGGGTCCAGGTGAAAGCGCGCAACATGACCGACGGCCGTCACGTGATCACCTGCAACGGGCAGCGGGTACCCCTGCATCCGACGGGCACCGCGGGCGAATACGTCGCGGGTGTGCGTTTTCGCGCCTGGCGGCCGCCCCAGGCGCTGCACCCGACCATCGGGATTCACGCCCCCCTTGTTTTCGATGTGTTCGACACCTGGAACGGACGAGCAACGGCCGGATTCACGTATTACGTGTCGCATCCGGGTGGCCTGTCATTCGAAAGCAGGCCCCGCAATCCGCTGGAGGCCGAAAGCCGCCGCGTCGCGCTGTTCGTTCCGATGGGGCATTCGCCGGGCCCGACGGTCGTGGAGGAATCGCGGCGCGGTCCCCTTGGTCCCCTGACCCTGGACCTTAGGGTCTGACACGGATGGCATGTCTCGCGGACGATGTTCCGTCGCGGATGACGTGCGCCGGAGACGGCCTTCCGTTAACGTAGGGCCGAACGATGTCGGATCTGGCTGCCTCCCCGATCGCAATCGGCGGAAGCGTGTTGTCACAGCGCTATGCGGTTCGACCGGGCGCCTACGACGAGATGCTGGGACCGGACGGCGTGGTTCGTCCGGCATGGCGAACGTTTGTTCGATTTCTGGATAGCCTGGGCCCGATTGAGCTGGGCAAACGCTGGGACCAGGCCCAGCAGCAGATCCACGAAAACGGCGTCAGCTTCAACGTCTACGGGGACGCGCAGGGGATGGAACGCCCCTGGCGGTTAAGCCCGATCCCCGTCGTGATCGGCCCCGAGGAATTCGCAACGCTGTCCGTCGGATTGGCCCAGCGCGCGCGCCTTTTGGATCGCCTGCTGGCCGATCTCTACGGCGCGCGGCGATCGCTGAGCGAAGGCTGGCTTCCACCGGAAATTATTCTGGGTCATCCGGGATTTCTGCGACCGTGCACGGGAATCCAGCCGCCTCACGGCCGTTGGTTGCACCTGTACGCGGCCGATCTGGCGCGCCCCCCGTCGGGCGAATGGCGGGTTTTGACCGATCGCACCCAGGCCCCGTCGGGGGCGGGCTACGCGTTGGAAAACCGGATCGTCGTGTCGCGCGTTCTGCCCGAGCCCTTTCGCGACTGCAACGTGCAACGGCTGGCGCTGTTTTTTCGCACCATGCGCGAAACCTTGTCGTCGCTGGCACCGTACAACCGGGACAACCCGCGCATCGTCTTGCTTAGTCCCGGCCCCTACAACGCGACGTATTTCGAGCAGGCGTTCTTGGCCCAGTACCTTGGCTATCAACTGTGCGACGGTGGCGATCTGACCGTCAGAAACGGCCGGGTTTTTCTGAAAACCCTGGGCGGTCTGCACGGGGTCGACGTCATCTTGCGGCGCCTGAACGACGATTTTTGCGATCCGCTGGAATTGCGCGCCGATTCGACACTGGGGATCCCGGGACTGCTGGAGGCCGTGCGCACCGGCAACGTCGCGGTCGCCAACGCGCTGGGCAGCGGCGTGCTGCAAACAGCGGCGCTGGGGCCCTTCCTGCCGCGCATCTGTCGTGAACTGTTGGGCGAGGAGCTGAAACTTCCATCGGTCGAGACCTGGTGGTGTGGCGATCCCGCGTCGCTATCACACGTGCTCGCCCACATGGATCGAATGGTCTTCAGGCCGGTTGCCCCCGGTGGTTTCACCCAACCCGTGTTCAGTGAACTTTTGACCGTGGCCGAACGCGATGATCTTCGGGCGCGGGTGCTGGCCCGGCCCGCCAACTTCGTCGCCCAGGATCGCGTCCAACTTTCCACGACGCCGCTACTGGAAAAGGAGGACGTGCATCCGCGCCAGTTGTTGCTGCGCAGCTTCCTGGTCGCGCGCGACGACGGCTACGCGGTGATGCCGGGCGGTTTGAGTCTGGTCGCCAAGCGTCCCGACGATCTGGAGATCTCGGTTCAGCGTGGTGCCGGCAGCAAGGACACATGGGTCGTCAGCGACGGACCCGTCAGCACATTCAGTATGCTGCGCCCGGCTTCGCAACCGGTGCAACTGTCGCGCGGCGGCGGCGATTTACCCAGCCGCGTCGCCGACAATTTGTTCTGGCTGGGGCGCTACTCGGAGCGCGCCGACGCCATCGCGCGGCTGGGCCGCACTTTGAGTTTGAGGCTGGATCAAAGCGATCCTCAAATGGTCGAACAAGGTGAGTTGGGCGCCCTACTGCGCGCGGTAGCCGCCGTCACGCTGGCGCCGACCGCCGCGGCGATCCCGTCCGCCGGCAAGATGGACGTGGGTCCCGAGGCGCGCGCGCCCGACCGCGTTCTGCTGGATGCCCTTTTCGGGACCGAGCGCCTGAGCACCTTGCGCGGCACCGTCCGCGAGACCCACCGCGTGGCCGGCATCATTCGCGACCGCATCTCGATGGACACCTGGCGTATCGTGACCGCCCTTGATCAACAGATGCGGGAGGCCGATCGGGGCACCGGCCGCCGCATATTGGCCGCGGTTCCCGCGCGCTTGGATCGCCTTCTGATGACCCTGGCCGGACTGTCCGGTCTGTCCATGGACGGCATGACACGCGGCCAGGGTTGGCGCTTCCTGGACATGGGCCGCCGGCTGGAACGCGCCACGAATTTGGTGACCTTGCTGAAGAAAACCCTGGCGGCACCGGTACCCGTGTTGCCCGAACGCGAAGCTCCGCTTCTGGAAGCCCTGCTGGAGGTCGCGGACAGCGGCATCACCTACCGCCGCCGGTACCTGGCCAGTCTGCAAGCGGCACCGGTCGTTGATCTTCTGGCCATGGACGAAACCAATCCCCGCTCGATTGCCTTTCAGTTGGTCGCGCTTGGCGATCACCTGACGCAATTGCCGCGCGAGCCCGGTCGCAACACCGGCCGCAGCGTCGAGGACCGCCTGGTTCTGGCGTCGCTGTCGCGTCTGCGCCTGGCGGATGTCGAGAACATTTGCGTGCCCCAGTCCGACGGACGTCGTCCTGGTCTGGAAGCGCTGCTGGCCGAGCTGGGACGGGACCTGCCGGCTCTGTCCGAGGCGCTGTCGGGGAGCTACCTGAACCACGCGACCATCTCGCGGCAACTGGCGGAAGGCAGACAAGGCCAACGACAGGACGATCCACGGTGATCTACCGTGTGTCACATCTGACCGAGTACCTGTACGGCGACACCGTGTCGTCGTCGCACCACCAGGTTCACCTGCTTCCGCGCGAATCCGCACATCAAGAGATCCGCTGGGAGGAACTGTCGGTCGACCCGATGCCGACCCGGCGCCAGGACCGCATCGACTACTTCGGCAATCGATCTACTCACCTGGAGATCCAGGAGCCCCACCGGCGGCTGGCGGTGTTGTCCCGCAGCGAGATCGAGGTCACCACCGTTCAGCCTCCGCGGCCGGAGGGATCACCTCCGTGGGAAATCGTGCGCGATCAGATTCGTCAAGGACGGGCGGCCCACCAGATCGAGATCTACGAATTCGCGTTCCCCTCGCCGTATGTCCTGCTGTCGCAAGGGATCGCCGATTTCGCGAACCATTCATTCACCCCGGGGCGGCCGATCGTTGACGCCGCCATCGACCTGATGCACAGGATTCACGCCGATTTCGTCTACGACAGCACGGCCACGAACGTCTCGACGCCGGTGGACGAGGTCCTGGCCCACCGGCGCGGCGTCTGCCAGGACTTCGCGCACCTGGCGCTGTCGTGCCTGCGGGTCATGGGTCTGTCCGGCCGATACGTCAGCGGGTACCTGGTAACGGCCATTCCCGGCCAGCCGCGCATGGTGGGCGCCGACGCTTCGCACGCCTGGATTCAGGTGTACTGTTCGGGCGTCGGGTGGATCGACCTTGACCCCACGAACGATGTTGTCCCGTCGGACAAACACATCACCGTGGCCTACGGCCGTGATTTCGGGGATGTCACGCCCTTGCGGGGCGTGATCCTGGGTGGCGGGCATCACGACCTGCGCGTGGTCGTCGACGTGGCCCCCCTACCGACCACTGCCGATGTTCGCGAATAACCGGTTACCGTGACCGGCCCCGCGGCGTAGTAAGGGCCGTGGTCGAGAGGCATCCTTTGCGGCGCCAAATTTATCCAAGCGACCAGGTGACACTTTCCAGTACCAACGGTGTTGATTAAGCACCACCCACCTCGTATGAACCGGTGCCTTGGGCCTCGGGAGACTGAATCATGAATGACCAGACCAGTTCGATTATCCAGACCATCCTCGGGCTTCCCATCTTTCGATCGGAATGGGTGCTGTATCTGTTGTTCGTCCTCTCCATCATCTCGATCGGCGTGATGATTGAACGGTCGGTGTTCTACCGACGACGATCCATCGACGTGGATGCCATTCGCAAGGCCTTGTCGAAATCGCTGGACGCGGGGGACTTCGAGACCGCCGCGGCGGATCTGCGCAAACACGATTCGCTGGAAACCAACGTGGTGCTGGTGGGTCTGCTGGCGTACCGCAAGGGTCCAGAATCGGTCGAGGATCTGATCGCCGGCTCTCTGGGACAAGAGCGGGCTCGATACGAAAGCAGGCTGAACTTCCTGGCAACGCTGGCCAGCAACGCACCCTACGTCGGCCTTTTCGGTACCGTGCTGGGAATCATTCGGTCCTTCCGCGATCTGTCGGCCAACATGGCGGACGCCAGTTCGTCGGTCATGGCCGGCATCGCGGAGGCACTGGTCGCCACCGCGTTGGGCCTGCTGGTCGCGATTCCCGCGGTTGTCGCCTACAACGCCTATCGCGCGCGTGTCAAAAGCGCGGTGACCAACTGCCAGCTGCTGGCGCGAATCCTGTTGGCGCAGTTGAAATCCACGGACACGGCCGGGGCGACCGCGGCCACACCGGCGGCGGCGGAATAAAAGGATTGCCATGGGCAGCCTCAACGATATGGCGAACGAGGACGAAGGCGTTCTGGCGTCGATCAACATCATCCCATTCGTGGACATCGTGTTGGTGCTGCTGGTCATCTTCATGCTGACCTCCGCCACCATCATCCGCGCCACCCTGAAGGTGGATCTGCCGAAGGCCGCGGCCGGTGGTGGCAAGGTCGAATCGACCATCAACGTGATGTACACGAAGGCGGGCGAGCTGTTCTTGAACGGCGACAAGATCCCGTCGATCCGCGATGCGGCCCCCATCATTCGGGCCGAGGCAACCAAGAATCCCAAGGTCCAAGCCGTCATCTCGGCGGACAAGGGCGTCGAATACGGCCGCGTCGTCGAAATCATAGACACAGTCAAGCAGAACGGCGTCGGCGCTTTCGCGCTGGACATAGAGAGAGGGCCCGCGCAGGTCGCGCCCACGCCCGTCACCCCCTGAACCCGGCACGAGACCTTCCCGTGGAACCGTCGCCAACCCGCACCGCCGACAAGGGATCCCGGCGGCAGCCGCCAGGACGCCCGTCATTTCGCGGTCCGCTAGGTGCGCGCAAGCGGTTCGAACGTCAAGCGGCCCGCCTGCGCATCGCCGCGCACGTGCAGCGCCGTCCGACGTTAGAACAACAGACGTTCGATCCGCTGCTGCGTGGCGCGTCCTCCCTCCAGCGTCGTCGTTTCGCGTTGACGGCGGCGGTCGTGGGTTCACTGGCCGTACACGTGGTCGTGATTGGTATCGGCATGGGTTTGCGCCAGCCCGGTGGGGCGGCAAAACACGACGAGGTGAAGATCGAAATAAAACCACCGCCACCCGCGCCGCCGCCCGAGAAAAAACCCGAGCCTCCACCGCCGGTCGAGGAGCCCAAGAAGGCCCCGCCCAAAATCGTCAAGGCAGCGCCGCCACCGCCGCAAGCCGTTGAGCCTCCCAAGGCCGTGCGGGTCGTCGGCCTTAGCCTGGAATCCACCACCGAGGGCGGAGACGGCCCGTCGTTCGCTGTGGGCAACACGCGCCTGGGCGAAACCGCCGAGCGCGCTGTGGCGCCCAAGGACGTGACCGCGATGCCGGCCTCCGGCCCCGTCGCTCCCGTGGGACCGCCCGGCTCAGGGAAATCGAATCGCGCCGCCAGCCGGATCCCGGTGGCGGGGGTGAAGTACACGCAGCCCCAACAAAAGGACAAGCGCAAGCCCCTGTATCCCCCGACGCTGAAGAGTCAGGGCATCGAGGCCGACATCTGGGTTGTGGTCAGCATCGACACGAACGGGAAGGTGACTAGCGCGAAGGTGCTGAAACCATCCCCCTACCCCGAGTTCGACGAAGCGGCACTGACCGCCGCCAAGGTCCAGGAGTGGGAGCCGGCAACCCGTGACGGCGTTCCCATGCCATACCAAACCAGTTTCCAATATAGATTCAGATTGGAAGACGAATGAAACGGTTTCTGCGCATCAACTCCCTCCTGGCATTGGCCGCCATCTCCCTTGCCGGCGGTTGCAGCGAAGAGCAGGCTCCGTTCAACCGGCTGACAGGATTGCGCGTGTTGGCGATTCAAAGCGAACCCGCGGCGCCAGGCCCCGGGGAAATCGCGACGCTGTCCGCACTGGTTTATACGCCGACCGACGATCCGACGTTGACGTACGAGTGGTCCTGGTGTCCCGCCCCCGGTCCATCGGAGACAGGGTACAAGTGCCTGGTCACCGAACAGGAGATCGCGATGTTCGGGCAGGCGCCGGCGTACGACTTGGGCATGGCACCCACCGCGATGTTGGCGAACACCGTGGATCCCGCGGCGTTCCTTGCGTTGTGCGCGGCTGTGCCGGGCGCCCTCTCGGCGCCCGACTGCAGGGGCGGATTCCCGATTCAGATCAACTTGACCGTCAAGATTTTCGACCCCATCACGGGCAAGGTGAGCGATAGCGTCAACGCCGTCGCGACCACCCGCTGGCGTTTCGCCGATCCCGTCACACAGGCGCTTCAACCAGCCAATGCCAACCCGACTATTCCCGATGATCCGGCGATTTCCACGGATGGCTTGACCGCCACCATCGCTGGCATGCCTCAACCGATGGGAAATCTGCCGACGTTCTCGCTGCCGCGGGATACCGCCACTGCGGTGCGCGCCGAGATTCCCGAAGGGGCGTCTGAATGGTACGACGGCTTCGACGACGCCGGAATGCCGGCGATGGTTCGCGAACGCATGTTCATGACCTGGTTCGTGGAGTCCGGCGACACCGACGACCCCCGGACCAGTTTCATCGAGGGAAGGACGCCCTTCGACAAGATGATGACGAACTCGTGGACACCGGCACGGAAGAAGGACTACGCGCCTGGCACCGCGCGCCTGTACGTTGTCCTGCACGACAACCGGGGCGGCGTGGGTTGGAGCAGCGGCATCGTGAACCTGGACGAGACACCGTGAGCCCGCCCTCGGTGTCTCGGAAGTCGATGCGTATCCTGTCCGGCATCCTTGCCTGGGGGCTGATTGTGGTCTCGATGCAACCGGCCGCCCGCGCGCAGTCGACCGAGGGCCTCGGCATCCCGCGCCCCGAACAACAGCCGCCCGCCGGATCCCAGGTCGACGCCCAAAAGTTAACCAAGCTTCCCAAGCAGACCAAGAAGGTGGCGGCCGAGTATCCCAAGGACGCGCTGGAGAAAGACATCACCGCCGAGGTGGTCCTGCTGCTGAGCATCAACGCGGAAGGAAAAGTAGATTCGGTCGGCATCGCCGAGCCGGCCAATCCGCCCGGCATGGGATTCGACGAAGCGGCGATGATCGCCGCCCAGCAATTCGAGTTCGAACCGGCCGAGATGAACGGCAAGAAAATCGCCGTGCAGATCTCGTACAAATATAAATTCACGCTGACCGCGAAGGCGCCGAAGGTCGAGCAACCTCCCGCCGCCGAACCCGCGACCGCGCCCGAACCCGAGGCCGCGCCCGTGGCTCCCGTCGCGGCGGTGCCCGCGGCTCCCAGGCCTGAGCCGGTCGCGAACTTCGCGGGCATCTTGCGCGAACGCGGTACGCGGCTGCCGTTGTCGGGCATCCTGGTCACCGTCTTCCGCGACGACGGCGACAAGGCGCTGGGATTCGAGGCGACCAGCGATGCCACGGGGGCGTTTCAGTTTTTCGATCTGACTCCGGGCGATTGGAAGGTGTTGATCGAACCTCCCGGCTTCTACCCGTACCGAACCACGGAAACCATCAAGACCGGTGAACGCGTCGACACCGTCTACTTCGTCGAGCGCGGCTCCTACAATCCCTACGACGTCACAGTCACCGCGACCCGCCCGCGCAAGGAAGTCAGCCGGACCGTGATCTCCGCCAAGGAGTTGGACAAGATCCCCGGCACCTTCGGCGATCCCCTGGCCGTCATCCAGAACTTCGCGGGCGTCGCCCGTCCACCACCGTTTTCGGGTCTGCTGATCATCCGCGGATCGGCGCCGGAGGACACCCGCGTATTCGCCGATGGCTCGGAGATCCCGCTCATCTATCACTTCGGCGGTCTGCGAACGGTCCTGCCGGTCGGCATCATCGACTCGATTTCGTTCTATCCGGGAAATTTCTCCCCGATGTACGGCCGCGCCATGGGCGGTGTGATCGACGTGCAGATCAAGAAGCTTCAGCCGAAGAAAATCGGCGGCTACGTGGACATCAACCTGTTCGACAGCGGCGCCTTCCTGGAAGGGCCTATCGGTGAAAAAGGCGGCTTCGCGTTGGCTGTCCGCCGCAGCTACATCGACTACCTGCTGAACGCGGCCGTGCCCGACAACGCGCCGGTCAACTTGATCACCGCGCCCCGTTATTACGACTACCAACTGCTGGCGAACTACCGGCCCGCGCCCGCGCACGACATACGCGCGATGGTGTTCGGCTCGGACGATCGACTGGAATTGTTGTTCCAGAATCCCGGCGCTCTGACAGCGCAGCTGTCCAACAATAACCTGGGGTTCTCGACCACTTTCTATCGTTCCCAGTTTCAGTACAACTTCATCCCCAACGATCGCTGGGAGAACTCGTTCCGGATTTCCCAGGGGCGTAACTGGGTCGACTTTGGCTTTTCCCAGTTCGCCTTCCGGCTGAATACGTATGTCAGCCAGATCCGCGACACCGTTCGGTATAAGTTCGGCGATTGGTTGACTCTGGTGGGGGGCGCCGATGTGCTCTATTCGAACACCGACGTGTTCGTGCGCGCGCCGGGGCTGCCCCCTTCCGAAGGCGAGCCCCAGATGATGAATGGCCCGCCCGATTTTTCCGGGGCCGTCCGCACGACCGATCGCAAGGGCATCAACTTGTGGTCGCCGGCCCTGTTCGTCGAGGCCGAGCTGAAACCGATACCCAGCCTGCTGCTGTTGCCGGGATTGCGGGTGGACTACTTCGACAGCGTTTCGCAGCTCAGCGTACAGCCGCGCGTGACCGCACGGTGGTCCGCGACCGATCGCCTGACGGCCAAGGGAGGCGCGGGCCTGTTTACTCAAGAGCCGACGCCCGATCAGTCGGATCCCGCGTTCGGCAACCCCGCCCTGAAGATCGAACACGCCCTGCACCTTTCGGCCGGAACCGAGTTCAAACCCCGGCCCTACATCACACTGGACGCGACCGTGTTCTACAAGGACCTGACCAACCTGATCAGCCGCACCAATGAATTTGCCCCCGGCACAACGCGACCGCTCGTTTACGACAACAAGGGCAAGGGTAAGGCTATGGGCGTCGAGTTGGTCGCACGCCATGAGTTCACCAGTAAGTTCGCTGGCTGGCTGGCGTACACCCTATCGCGATCAACCCGGCGCGACAGCGGCGACACCGAAGACCGCCTGTTTGACTACGACCAGACGCACATCCTGACGGTCATCGGCAGTTATTTGTTGCCGCGCAACTGGCAGTTCGGTGGACGCTTCCGCTTGGTCAGCGGAAACCCCATCACGCCGGTCATCGGGTCCGTCTACAACGCGACGGCGGACCGGTATTTTCCGACCTACGGCAAGGTCAATTCGGATCGCCTGTCGCCGTTCCACCAGTTGGACATTCGCGTGGACAAACGTTGGGTCTATCAGAAGTGGATGTTGAACCTGTACCTCGACATCCAGAACATCTACAACCGCGCCAACGCCGAAAACCGTGACTACAACTTCAACTTCCGCGAATGGAATCCCCAGCAGGGACTGCCGATTTTGCCCATTCTCGGTGTGAGAGCAGAGCTGTGATGCGGCCCATGCCAGCGACGACCAACTTGCGACGCAGACTGGTCGCACTGCTTTTCGCGATCGCGATCACCGTCGCTGGCGCGCGGACCGCACAGGCCCAACTGTTGGAGGCCCCGCGCGCACGCCAGGGCTACTACGTCTCCGTCGGCTACCACCTGGTTCTCAACAAGAACTGGGAAGACAAAGAATCGTGGGGCGTCTGGCCGGGCACCGATCTCTCCATTCGGATCGGCCAGATGTTGACCCGTCGGCTTGGACTTGGCCTCAACATTCATTTCGGTGGATCGTCCGGGGAAGGACAAAGCGCCAGTCTCGGTGGGCTTAGCCTGGAAGGCCAGTTCGAGGTCGCGCGCAATCTGGCGCTTTTTGGCGGGGCCGGACTGGACGTGGTCAGCATCGCCTCCGACGATGGGACCGACGACGTGCTGCGCGGGACTGTCGGCGCTGGTTACTTTCTGGGTCTTGGCTACGACTGGTTCTTCACCCGTCGCCTGACCGGCGGCTGGGCCGCGACGCCGACGCTCCAGGCCCGCGTCGTTCCCGGGACGAATGTCTCCGCGTTCATCGGCCTCATCGGCGTCCAGCTCTCGTATTTCACGGGCTTGCCGCGAAACCAGCTGGACCTGCCGCCCGAAGAAGCGTTCAAACGCCAATAGACCGCGGAGGGCACCCATGAAGGTCCTTTTTATCGGTGGAACGGGAATCATCAGCTCTGCGTGCTCGCGTCTGGCGGTCCAGCGCGGCATCGACCTTTTTCACCTTCGCCGAGGAAAAACCTCACGGCCCGTGCCCGGTGATATTCGGATTCTGACCGGCGACATCCGCGATCCGGAATCCGCCCGACGGGCAATCGGCGATCTGCGTTTCGACGCCGTTGTCGATTGGGTGGCGTTCACCCCCGAACACATCGAAACCGATCTCGCGCTTCTCCGGGGACGCACGAACCAGTACGTCTTCATCAGCTCGGCGTCGGCCTACCAGACGCCCCCCACCAGCCTTCCGGTCACGGAATCGACGCCGCTGCACAATCCGTTCTGGCAATACTCGCGGGAGAAGATCGCGTGCGAGGAACGGCTGCTGGTCGCCTACCGTTCCGAAGGATTCCCCATCACGATCGTTCGCCCATCGCACACGTACGACCAGACGCTGTTTCCCTGCCACGGCGGGTACACCGTCATCCATCGGATGCGGCACGGAAAAAAGGTGATCGTTCACGGTGACGGAACTTCACTGTGGACGCTGACGCACCATGAAGATTTCGCGAAGGGTCTGGTGGGTTTGCTGGGACACGACCGCGCCATCGGCGAATCCGTCCAGATCACGTCGGACGAATGGCTGACGTGGGATCAGATCCACCACATGCTGGCGCAGGCGGCCGGCACGCACGCCGACATCGTCCACCTGCCCTCCGATGTCATCGCCCGATACGACCCCGAATGGGGGGCCGGACTGCTAGGCGACAAGGCGCACAGTATGGTTTTCGACAACACCAAGATCAAACGCCTGGTACCCGACTACGTGGCGGCGATACCGTTCTCGCGCGGGGCACGACAGATCCTGGCGTACCACGACGCCGATCCCGCGCGGCGCACCGTCGACAACCAACTGGACGCGCTGATGGACAGGTTGGTCACCGTCGCGGAGAACGCGTACCGCGCGGTCTAGCCACCCCACCTCCCCCTATCCGGCGCCCATCATCGTACCCTGTTCCACGAACGGCGATTCAACCCGTTCGATGTCGGCGTGTCCGTCTCCTGGAAGATCAAACGCCTCGATGCGGTAGTTCCCGACCAAGCCCATCACGATGTTGCGGGCACGTTCCAGAATCTGTTTCTCCGACAGCTGCACGCCGTCCCGACTTTGCAGGACGCGGATACCCGCCGAAACGTCCCGCAGCAGGCGGTAGGTCGTGGGATCGATCGCGTGTCGCACGGGGTCTGGGCATTTTAGGACGCATCGCCCATACCCAAAAAAATTTGCATTTTTCGCGTCTTCGGCGGGTGGGATGCCGTGCGTTGTTTCCCGACAGTCGCACCGAAAACTTCGATATAGTTGCCCCGCAATGTTTAGCTTAACCCGCACCGTCAGAGACCTAGTCGCCCGTCCCGCGCATTCGTCCGCAAGGCCCGATCTGGGAGCGGGCTTCTTAACACTAGCCCGGGTGGCGTTCGCACCGATTGCGGCTGTTCCGCGCACGGCGGCACGCCTGCCAGATCTCTTGCGCACCCTCGGTGAACGCGGCCTCGCCATCCCCCCTGCCCGTCGGCGCGCCCCAAGCGCTGGCCTGGCGCTGAGGGCCCTGGCAGGTTTCGTCAGGGGTGACGGCGCGGTTCGCGATGGCTACCTGTCGCTGCTGACCGCGACCATGGACCGGGCCGTCGCCGACGACGTCCATCCCGCGTTCATCGATCTGCTGGCGCAGTTGGACGGCGACGAGCTGCGCCTGCTGGCATCACTGGGCGGCGACGGTCCGTTTCCGTTGCTGTCGCTGTCTTCCCGCTTGCGGCACGGCGGAGCCAGCCGGGTCGAGTTGCGGCACTTCAGTTTGCTTGGTGCCAGGGCGGACTGCACCTACCCCGACCGCGCCCCCGCATATCTCGACAATCTGGCGCGGCTGGGACTGATCGAGATTCGCCCGACGCGCGTCACGGACGATGTCCGGATGTTCCAGGAGTTGGAAGACCATCCGACGGTGCTGGCGGCGCGCGCACGCATCGACAAGCAGCCTCCGGTTCGCATCGGGCCGATCTCGGAGCAGATCGTAGCGGACGTGCAATACAAATCGCTGTCGGTGACGGCGTTTGGCCGCCAGTTCCGCGGGACGTGTTTCTTCAGGCCCGATGCCGACCTGTCCGACAACCACGACGGCAATCTGATTCACTCACCGGGCTAAGCCTTCGCGAGGCGGATAAGCTTCCGTCATGGGTGTCACGGCGCGAGCGACCCTGCCGGGGATGATTGCCGTTGCCGGGGTTACGCTGTCGCTGTGGGCGTGCGATCGGCTTTCTTCCTCGTCGGGCAATCGCGCCCCGGCAACCGTCGTCGCACCCACCTTCGCCGCGTCGGGTACATTCGAGTCCGCGTCGGGCTGTCCGCCGCTGCCACCGATCTCGGGGTTCGTGGGACGCGGTGATGCGACCCTGATTTCCGAGGTGTTCTTTCCGTTCCGGGCGACCGGAACCAACCTTTACTACCTGCAGCAGGTACTGACCTACGCGCAGCAGGACACCGACGGCAAGCTTCACGCCGCCGTCACCGAGGTACTGGATGATCTGGTCTGCCTGTCGCTGCCGGTGGCGCGCATCTGGGGTTTCAACGATTCGTCCGACCGATCTTCGATTCGGAAGGGGCCCCACGATTTCCAGGAAGCCGGCCTGCGGGGCCTCGACCAGGCGATCTGGGAGGCCAAGCGGCGCGGCATCCGGGTCGTTGTCCCGCTGGTGAACAACTGGGCGGATTACGGCGGCCTGCCGGCCTATGCGGCGTGGGCGTCGAAGGAAGACGGAATCACCCTGGGCCACGATGACTTCTTTTCGGACGCGCGCATGAAGCAGTGGTGGAAGGACTATGTCGTCCTGCTGGCCGATCGCGTGAACACCTTCACGGGCGTGGCGTACCGCGACGAACCTGCGATCCTGGCGTGGGAAATCGGCAACGAGTTTCGCTGCACGACCTGTCGGGGTACCACGCGCGTCGTCGACACGGTACGCGAGCTGGCGGATTTCCTGCGCCAGATCATGCCGCACCACCTGATCGCCGACGGTGGCGAAGGGTTCGATGATCGACCCGGAGCGTACCTGGGTCTGTCCAACGACTACCCCATTCGCGGCGATGAAGGCACCAGTTTCTCGAAGCTGGCGGCGCTTCCCGAACTGGATATGGTCAGTTACCACCTTTATCCCAAGAGCTATGGCCTGGAATCACCGCGGGACACCGAGATATGGATTCAGCGCCACCAGGCCATCGCCAGCGTCTACGGCAAGGTCGCCTATCTGGGCGAATGCGGATACGTCGCGTCGGATGCCGAGCGCGCCCGCAGCTACGACGCCTGGCTGCGCCAGCTGTTCGACGAAAGCGGTGGTCCGCTGGGCCTCATGTGGCAGCTGCTGCCTAACGCACGCCTCGCGAACGACCAGTTCTCGGTCTACTCGCGGAAAGACCGCGCCACGGCGTGGATTCTGTCGCGCTGGGGCCGGGCACTCCGCTAGGCGCGCCAACACGAAGAAACGCCACCCCCGAATGCCGGAAGGTGGCGTACTTCGTGACGCCGGCCAACATGCCCGGCTGGTCGATCGAACCTACAGCGGCTCGCCAGCGCCCGGCAGTCGCATGCGAAAGGACTTAGACCGAACCGCCGAGAACAAGATCTCCTTGACCGAGAAGTTCGGGTCCTTGTCGGCCGCCTGCTTGACCGCAAGCTGAATCGAACCCTTGTCCGCCTCGACCTCCATGCGCCCCAAGAAGTAGCGGAACCACTGCCGACCCAGGCAGGTCTTGACCTCGTCGCTGGTCGCAAGAAAGTTCGCCAGCTCGATGGCGTTATTGAACGAGTACGCCACGCCCCCTGGGGTCATGCCTGTGCCCGAGGAATCCACCATCTGACCATTCTCCATGGTCCGATACTGCCCAACCCCGTCATAGTTTTCGAAGGCAAACCCCAGCGAGTCGAAGTTTTTGTGACAGCCCACGCAGGCCGGGGAAGCATGCACTGCAAACTGCTGGCGGGTGGTCACAATAGTCTGACCGTCAACCTTGGGTGGTTCAGGAACGTTCGCGATAGGCGCGATCCTGGGCCCGCACAAGATCTGCTCCCATACCGCCAAGCCCCTTCGGACAGGGAACGATCCCCCTGGTGCGCCCATGGTCGACTGGAACGCCGATTGGGTCAGAATCCCAGCACGCTGGGCGGGGTTCAGGTCGACCTTCTGCATGGCTGCCCCGGTGACGGTGACACCGTACACGACGGCGGTCGACTGGTTGACATAGGCGTAGGGCGCGGTGAAAAGCGTCTTGAGGCTCCCGTCCCCATCCAGGAAGACGGACGAGATGAAGTTCTGGATCTCGGGCTCAAGAGCGGCCTTGAACGCCTCGGTCACGAACGGATACAAGGTGGTGTTCTTGGCCAGCTGTTCGAGGTTCAAGTACAGCAGCCACTGGCGATGGAAGTCGTACAGTGCACTGATGGCTTTGGTCTTATCGGTGAGCAACCGCTGAGCCTGGGCCGCCACCTGCTCCGGCGTCGTCAGCTGTCCCATATCCGCCGCCGTCAGGAGAGCTTCATCCGGCATCGACTTCCACAAGAAGTACGACAACCGCGAAGCGACCTGATGGGGAGTCAGTGAAACCAGGGTTCCGTCCCTGACGGGTTTCGTAGGTCCCATCTCCCAGTGGTACAGGAAGTTCGGCGACTGCAGCATCGCCTTGACGACCCAACCAATCGCGTTGGTGAAGTCGGCGGCGACATCCACCCCACGGGCCGTGGTGAATACCGTCATGAGATCTGTTTGCTCGACGGTCGTCACGGGGCGGCGAAAGGCGCGCCTACCGAATGTTGTGATGAAGGTCCGGGCACAAGTGGTCTCGGCCGTTCCGGCGGCCGGATTGGTGCAGGGAATCAGCGGCGTCAATCGATTGGCGGCGATAGCTCTGTCGACGATGGCCAGTGCTTCCAACTCGACATCCGTGACCACCAGCTTGGCGACATCGGTCGGAGCTTCGAAGCCCTGAGTGGTGGCATTGTCGGGAGCCCAGTCCGCGGCGGGGTTCGACGTGTCGCCCAAAAGGTCCCGAATCGTGTTGTTGAACTCGCGGTGGCTTAAACGAAGCAGAGGCAGAGGCCCCGCACTTTCGGGAACCAGCACCGCGGTGATGGGCGGTACGACAACGGGAGGAATGACGACGGGTGCACCACCGGTGCCCGGCTGGACACCCGTGCCTCCCGTTCCACCCACGACAACGGGGCCCCCGCCGCCAGTTCCGGGCTGAACTGGTGTCCCGGACCCGCCCGCTGGCGAGCCAGAACCGCCCGATCCCGCAGGGTTGCCGGGATTCGAAGACGTAACCGACGCGGTACAGGCCAAGGCAGGCGCCAGGAAGACCGCGAACGCGAGACTCAACCGTCGGACAAACAAAGGTTTCATATCTGCCTCCATCCGTGGGTTCATCGCGTCCTCCCTACCCCTTCAGCGCGGTCAATTCACCGCCGTAGCTAGCCTCTCCGAATGTCGCCGTCGGGACGTCCATCGCGTTGGCGATGGAGACCAAGAGGTTGTTGTTTCGGATGCCCGTCAGCTTCAAGCTGCGCCCAGTCTTGAAGACGCCACCGCAGCTACCAGCGACGATTGCCGGCACGCCGGTGTACTCATGAATGCCGGTTCGCATGTTGTTCATCGCCACGAAGACCGAGCTATCCAGCAAAGTCTTTCCGTTGGCCTCGGTGACTTCCTTCAGGGCGCCAATCGCGTACGCGGCCTGGGACATGAACCATTTGTCGACCGTGACCTTCTCGGCGCCGTTGCGGTGGGCAATCGAGTGGTGGGCGTTGATGTCGCCGGTGTTGCCATCCTGGCCGCCTGACGTGAAGCCCAGGTTGCCGAGGATGACGTCCGGATTTCCCTGATCACCCAGCTGAAGAACCACAAACCGCGTGGCGTCCGCCGCGAACGCGGCCACCGAGATGTCGATGTGCATCTTCGTGACGGCCGGAAAGTTCGTCGCGAGCTTGGTCGCGGCGCTGGCCAGCGTCGGGGTTAGGGTTGGAGGCTGACAGGCCGTCCCCGCAGGAGGTGGAGTGACGGTCCCACTGCCACCTCCGGCTCCCGTCGTCGTTGTTGCCTGCAGGGTCATCTCGATTTCCCTTACGAACGTCAGGTGATTGTCGATCCGCGCGCGATCGCCGGCTCCGACGCTAGCCGAGAAGCGGTTCAGGTCCTTGATGACGTTGTCGAGGCAGCTCTTGCGCATCAGTTTTGTCTTGTCCACAACCACGACTGGCGTTGTACCGGGAGTCGTCGGAGTGGTTACCGGTGTCGTCCCCGTGAAGACGGTCTTGAACACCTTGAACGGATCGAATTCGGGAATCACGGCCTGGCCGGGCCCCGTCCATGACAGGCGGGCGGTACTGCGCGACCACGACTGAAGATTCAGGGTGGGAATGCCCTTGTAGCCCTTCGCCTTCAAGCCGTTGGCGACGTGCTGATCGATAGAGAGAGCACCCGCGACATTGTTGGCCGTACTGCTTCCGAACGACTGGTAGTGCTTGCCCGTCAGCATGCCCTGGAAACAGGCGTGACCGGAGACCTCGCCTCCGCTGGGGTTCGGTGAATCCCTGACGAAGTCATAGTTGAGACCGTCGAGAAGAATCAGATCGGCGCGATACTTCTCCAAGTCCGACATGAACGCGGGGATGGTGAAATTTTCACCCGTGGTTGCCCACGCTGATCCCGTCTTGCTGATCATGCCGTTTGGCCACACCATGATGAACCCGCGCTTTGGCCCGGATGTGCCCGCACAGGCCGCGGCGTAGGCGTGCTCGACCTCCAACATGGGCAACAGGGCCGGGCCAACACCTAGACCCTTAAGTAGCGTTCGGCGGGAGAAGCGATCAATTCGGCTCATGGGAATCACCTCCGAGGTCCAGAGAGATTATGTCGACCTAACCCATTGGCTTCCTTACCGTGCTGGCGTCTGTTCCTTGCCCATGAAGCGTTTCACCTACATTGTCAACTTGCGAGTGTCGTTCCGATTGGCGCTGATACTTGGGGGGCTGTGTTTCGCCCCCCTGCCGTCGGTTGGGTGCGAACGCAGCACAGCCGGATCGGGCACCGGAGGCTCGGGGGGAGGCGGCCAAGCGGGAATCGGGACAACGGTGGGTACAGGCGGGGCCGGGGCAACCGCCGGGAGCGGGATCGTGGACCGCGCGTGGCCCAACTGGCCCATGCCCAATCAGCCGGGCGGTGGCCTGCCAAATTCTCAGAATTACACGGTGTTGACGGTTGGATCGGAAGAGGTCGTCCGCGACGAGGTGACCAGGCTGGTGTGGCAGCGGGGCCTGGACCCACGCCGGTTCACTTGGCCCGATGCAATGGCCTACTGCGATGCTTTGATCCTGGCGGGGTGGGACGATTGGCGCTTGCCGTCGCGGATCGAGCTGGTGTCGTTGTTGAACCTGGCCTACACGGATCCAAGCATCGACCAGTTGGCCTTTCCCAATACGCCCGGCGAGTGGTTCTGGACCGCGTCTCGGCAAGCAGGCGATCCGAGTCGTGCGTGGTTCGTGTATTTCTACTTCGGCTATCCGGACACGGATCCGGACACCAACCAATACCCAGCACGCTGCGTCCGTTGAGTCGCCGATGATCCATAGTCGATTAGCAATTTGTGTCATCAGCGCCGGAGCCATCGCGGCGGCTTTTATCGGCTCGCGCGGATATGGCCAGACCCAGGCGAACCGCTACGATGTCCAGTCGGAAGTCGTTCGAGACTTGATCACGCGCTTGACCTGGCAGCGACGGATTCCAACCGGAACGTTTTCGATCGACGCAGCGACGCAGATCTGCGCGGATCTGGCCATCGGTGGCCTTGACGACTGGCGACTGCCTTCCATGCAAGAGTTTCAGACCATCGTCGACGAGAAGCGCAGTCTGCCGGCAATCGATGTCGCCGCCTTTCCCGATACGCCCTCCACCGGTTTTTGGAGCGGAACCCGCTGGGCAGGAACTCCGTTGTTGGCTTGGCACGTTGACTTCGACACGGGAAGCGC
>JANOJB010000019.1:0-33522 GCA_031407985.1 Pseudomonadota bacterium
CGGTGCGGAGGCCAAGCGCCCGCGCGCCAGCGCTCACCGCCTCCTCGACCTTGGCCTGCACGGCGGCTGGATGCCGCGATGGCGTCACGTAGATCGTCTCCTCGAAGAATGGCCCGTCCAGCGGATCGGGTTTGTCGAAGAGGGCCAGCGTCCGCAGCGCGCCGTCGCTCAGCAGCCCCTCGACGGCCACCTCGGGACCCTTGACGAACTTTTCGATCAGAACCTGGCGGGAAGCGACATCATCCATCTTGAGCAACGCGGGGGTCGACAGCAGCTTGTGCAAACGCGCGAGCGCGACGGCCAAACCCGCCGGATCATCGGCGCGCATCACGCCCCGGCTCCCTGAAAGCAAAAGCGGCTTCACCACGCAAGGCCAACCGATGGATTTTTCGACCTTGACCGCCACGTCGGCAGGTACCTCGTCGAACGCGACCGACAGAAAGCGGGGCACGCGAATCTTCTCGCCGCGGGCGGCGGCGGCGGCGCAGATCTCTCGCGCGCGCAACTTGTTGGCGGCCGAGGCCACCCCGGCCGGGGTGTTGCCCGGCAGGCCCAAACGCTCGGCCGCCAAAGTTGCAATCAGCGCCGCCACCTCCCCACCCACCGGCAGAACCGCGCGCACCGGAGCGTGGCCATTCAGTCCAGGCTGCGCGGCGATAACCGCGGCGGCCCCCACTGGATCGTAAAAATCAATCACCAGGGAGTCAGCGGGCCAGCGCCACACGCCGTCAAGGACGTGACACCGATCGGAAGCCACGACCGCCTTCACGCCCGCGTTCTGACAGGCGCTGAGGAACGCCTCCACGTTGTAGCTGGTCGTATGCATCACCAGCACGATGCTCCCGCGCGGCGCGCCCGTGTCCACGACGCAGGGCATACCACGCGCGCGGGTGCCCGACCGCGCGCGCATCAGTGTCGCCACAAAGGACGGTCCGCCGAAGACGCTTCATCGCTTGCCGAAGGTATTTCCCCCACTGTGCTACATAGGGGCTCGCATGGACGTCAAAAAGCTGGGACAGCAACTGGAGCACCTTCTCGGTACCAAGACGGCCCCCGTTGCGGTCGCGTTCCGGGACACGCCGCCGCCCAACGTCACGCGCATTTCCACGCCCCAACCCGCGGGCTGCGGATACTGGCGCGTGGCCGCCCAAGTAGAAGGGACGGCCTTCTATACGGATGCATCGGATCACTTCGGCTGCCCGATAGGCGCCCACACCCACAACGTCGCCGTGCCTCCCGAAGTCGGCAAACAATTGGAGGGCCTGATCTCGACAATGGTCGAGCTGAAATACCTGAAGATGGCGGATGTCCCAGCAATCCCGCGCCGCAAGGATGCGTTCGGCGTGGCGGTCTACGCGCCGCTTGCGTTGGCACCCTGCGATCCGGACGTGGTGCTGGTGCGTGGGAACGTTCGCCAGATGATGCTTCTGGCCGAGGCGGCCCAGTCAGCCGGGGTGGTCGGCGACAGCCCGACACTGGGGCGGCCCACGTGCGCGGTCCTGCCACTGGCGATCGAAACGGCCCGAACCGCCACCAGCTTCGGCTGCATCGGCAACCGCGTGGACATCGGCCTCGGGGATGACGAGGGGTACTTCGCTATCCCGGGCGCGCACCTCGGCGCCGTCGTGACCAGCCTGGCGACGATCGTCAACGCGAATCAGGAGCTCGAGACGTTTCACAAGACGCGTGCCTCGTCACCTCCCGCCCCGCGTTAGACACTCAGCGGGGCGTTTCCGGGACCGCGCTTGAATCGCTTACATTCGGCCCGTTTATGACGCTGGCCGTCCAAGAAGCGGAGTGCAGCGGGCACGGTCTGCACGCGGCCCACGAACGGGCCGACTGCGACGGCACGTCACTGGGTGTCGTACATCGCGACGTTTCGCCGCACAACATTTTCGTGACGGTGGAAGGTCATGCCAAGGTGCTACGCCCACAAGCAACCCCGACGGTCCCGAGTGTGACGACTAGAGGCGCAACACGGTCAAGGTTTCGTCGTCCAGGATCTCCAGCACCTCAATGGGGCCGGCGTAGGAGCGGGACATGCCCACGTCGACCGCCCACACCTTGTTGCCGCAATAGCCGGTGATCGTGGACTGTACGGTGTGGGCCACGATCATGCGGTCGGCCCCCAAGATGGCCAGCGTCTGATCCAGCAGCGCGCAGTCGCTAGCGTCGACGGCGGACGAAAACTGCCGGGTCCACATGACCTTGTCGCCGTCATCGACCCCAAGGGACGAGTTAGGTTCGGCGCTGTAGCCGAACAGCCAGCGGCTGACCTCGGCGTTGATCCTGTGGAGGCCGTATTGCGCCCAGCGAGGAACAACGCCTCCGTGTACGTAGACGGTCCGCCCGACCTGAAGCACGGTAGGCAATTGCGCGAACCGCTTCGCGTAAGGGCCACCCGCCATCAGGGCCGCGCCACGCTTTTTCTTGTAGTCGACTAGAAAGACAAGGCGCGGATCCTCGAGGTTCAGGTCGGACAGGTCATCGTAGCCGGGGAACGGGTTGACACCGACGGCCTGATTGTCGATGCGGCCACCCATGACTTCGTGATTGCCCAGCAGAAGATGAACCTTGCCGCCCGCTGCCTCGGCCTTCTGGCGAACGTCGAACAAAAAATCCAGGACCTGCCGTTCATCGTCGCTGCGCCCGATCATGTCGCCCAACTGAACCACGACCAGAGCGCCGCCGATCCAAGCATCGCTGGCGTCCGTGGCGCCGGCTAGCTGGAACGCCTTGCGCGTCGAATCGATGTCCGAATGCAGATCTCCGATGGCGACCACACGACGCTCGGCCGGCCATGCGGCGTTGGGGGTGGGGGACGCTCCGCCGAAGGCACCGCTTCCCGAGGTTCCGCCAGCGCCTCCCGATCCTCCCGACTCGCCCGACTCGCCCGACTCGCCCGCCCGCGGTTCCCAGCCACTGGCGTGACGTAGCCTTTCACCGCTGCACCCCGACGACATGACCAAGAGACCGACGACGACAAAGCCCACGGCGCCGAGGATCAACGCCGGCCGCCCCGATGACTCAAGGGGTGAGAGCGAAGCAGTAGAAGCCGCCATAACCTCCGCCAGAGCCGACGGTCGGATCGCTCGCAATGGGCGGTCCCATCTCGACGAGTCTAACCCCCGGTGCGCAGCCGGCCTCGTCGAGCGACGATATCCAGTGACCGTAGCCCCCGTTGGCACCCCCACCCATGGTTCCGCCGCCCGCGCTGCGCGGCCAGGAATGCCCCACGCGGGGCTTCCCGGCGGAACCAACGATTGTCGTCCAGCCCGTGCATGTGGGATTCGCGGTGGCCGTGTACAACATGCCCATCGCGTCCGATCCGGTAAGCGTGTCGTGATTGTCTGGGCAGTTGTTCCCCGTGCATCCGGGTGCGCCATCGGTGTGATTGGGAACCCCATCCTCGTTCGGGAAGTCGTTCTTGATCAAGGGATCGGTGTCGACGGGACGGAATCCCAGCAGGTTCGCCTTGCTGGCCGAGAACAAGCGACCCAACCGGTCGTACCACGGCCCGTTGCCGATGCGATCCATTGCGTTGACGACCGTTCCACCCGCGGCCGCCGCGGGCGCGCTCAGGAAGGCGCGCCAGGTCTTGGACCCGGCACCCGGCATCGCCGTTTCGGCGATCGATGTGCAGATCTTGTCCGCTCCCTTCAGGCCGGCTCCATCGCCTGTTTCGCCAAAACGCAGATCACCTCCAAAACCTTCCGTGTTGCCCGACAGTCGTCGCAACGCGCCCACGCTGGTGACGAAGAAACTGAATCGCGCACCAGCGCCGCCGGCCCCCGGGGCGCCCCCCGTCGCCGTCGCCCCGCCGGTGCCGCGTCCTCCGGTACCTGTCGATCCACCGGTGGTCACGGCGCCTCCGCTTCCTCGGCCCCCGGTACCTGTCGCGGATCCCCCGGTTCCGGTCGCGGCGCCGCCCGTTCCCGTCGCGCCTCCCGAACTCACGGCGGTCCCGCCCGTTCCCGTCGCGCCTCCGGATGCAGCGGCGCTCCCACCCGATCCTGGCATTGCGCTGCCTCCCGTACCGACAGGTCCGGATTCGGAGGGAGCGCAGGCCGATGCCGTTGCCACTAGGGCCAGGGACAGGAACCAAGCGTGTACCGGTCGAGATGATTGGGATCGCAACATGGTGGAGTCCTCGGCGACGAAAAAGCCCGCCCGGTCAAGTGCCACGCATGATGCGCGGGCCGGCCGCAACCAGGCCAAAACCGGTGTGTGTTTGATCTGACACGGAAGCGTCACAAGAATTTCAAAAATATCGCGTGATTGATACAGGTGGTGAAAAGCAACGCAAAGGTCGTTCCACCCTGCTCGTGGTAGGCGCCAGTAAATTTGAACGTGTTCATTTTTTCCTTGCGGAGACGGACCGGGTTCCGTTATGTTTTGAACACGTTCAAAATGCTATGACCAAGCCACAAGACACACTATCGAAGAGCGACCTCACCGGGCGGCACCTGCTCGAAACTTCCTTGCGTCTGTTCCGGCGCAAGGGCTTCGAGCGGACCACCATGCGCGACATCGCTGAAGCCGCAGGCATGAGTGTGGGCGCGGCCTACTATCACTTTCAGTCGAAGGAGGACCTGGTCCTCGCCTACTACCGTTTCACTCAGGACGAACACGAGCGTCTGCTGCGCGAGCGTCTTCCCGGAGTGACCGACCCCGAGGAACGAGTTCGCATCGCCCTGCGAAGCAAGCTGGATTTGATCGCCGCCGGCCGCCCCTACCTCGGCGCGTTGTTCCGGTTTGCGGGAGATCCGAACCATCCGCTGTCCGTGTTCGGGCCGGCGACGCGCGAGATCCGCTCACGAGCGATTGCGACATTCGCGCTGGCGCTGGAGGGATCCGGGCTCGATGGACCTGCCGCGCATCTGGCCGAGACGGGCGTCTGGGCGGTGCACCTGGCACTTATCCTCCACGCGGTCCACGACCGGTCGCCCGGGATGAAGAAGACCTACGCGCTGGCCGACACCGTGGCCACGATCGTAGGACGCATGACGTCGCTTGCGCAGGCCCCGGCCGCGGGACCGATCATCGCATGGTTGGTCAGTGCGCTCGGATCCATCGACCGGTCCGAGGATCATCCGGTGAAGACCATGAGCAAGACCATGAGCAAGGCCGCGAGCAAGACCGCGAGCAAGACGCCGCGCAAAAGGAACAGGAGGGGCAGATGAGCAAGGAACCACAATCCCTCGAGCGTACCGGGCGATGGCGCTATCTGGCAGCGCTCGCCGTAGGAGTGGCCAGTGGGGCGTTCATGCTGGCGTCCATGAAAAACTACGTCAATGGCGTGACCCAGCAGATGGGTGGGATCGCCATCTGTGCCATGCCACTGCTGCTCGGGATCATGGCGGGAAGGTTTCGGCCCGACCATCCAATCTCTGCGGGCCTCATCATGGCGACCCTCGCGCTGGTAGGAGGGCTCCCTCTTCTCGGTGAAGGGGCGCTTTGCGTCGTCGTCGTCGCCCCGATCTACCTCCTTGTCAGTGCTGTCACCGGCGGGATCACGGGAGCGATCGTGCGCGGCCGGCGGCTCCCGCCCGGGCCGTTCGTGGTCCTGCTGCTGTTCTTGCCGGCGGTGGGAACCTGGCTAGAGCCGCAGCTGCTGCGCGGGCCCCGTCCCGTGGTCACGATTGCGGACAGCGTCGTCGTGGATGCGCCCCGCGATGTCGTCTGGGCGACGATATCGAGGCTCAACCTCGGCTTCCCCGAACGTCCAACCGCGCCCCCGGCTGCACTGCTGTCGGCGCTGCTGCCCCGCCCGATCGCGCTTACCGGCGCAGGGGTCGCACGGGGAGACTTCCGCCGGATCGTCTTCGACAACGGAACCTTGCTGGCAACGGTCACCCGTTCCGAGCCGCACCGGCGATTCGACATCGACCTGCGGGTCGAGCAGGCGGGGCGCGAATTCTTCGATCACTGGGCCGAACTGCTCGATGCGACGTTCACCTTTGACGAGGTCGCGGGAGGTCGAACCCTGATCACCCACGCGACGCGGTACCGACCCCGCGTCTCGCCGCGCTGGTACTTCGAACCGATCGAGCGACTGTTCGCGAAGACGATTCAGAGCTTTCTACTGGACGAGTTTGCCCGCCAGCGCTTTGTCGGGCCGGCGAACGGAATGGCGCTGGCCGCGCAATGACCACCGACTTCCCGTGGCTGGCGCTGACCTACAGCGGGATGCTGGCGGCGGCGGCCACCGCCGTGCTCGGCTGCTTTTCGGTGCGCGACGGTCAACGGGCGGGGCGCGCAGCCTGGTGTGCGGCCTGGCTGGCCGCGACGGGGGACTGCCTGCTGAGACGCGGGCAGGAGTGGCCAATCGTCGATCTGGCAGGAGCCTTCGCCCCCGCCGCCTGGACGGTCGCGGCTGCTCTGCTCGCGCGCCTCCCGCGACGTTCCGCCGGGTCGGCCGCCGTGTGGCTGTCGGTGATCGTCGTGGTTGCAGCGATCGCCTGGTACAGCCGAGGCCCCGCCTCGGGAGGCTGCGTGGCGGGTGCGATAGCGTTCGGTGGTCTCGTCGATCGGGCGATGACGCGGGGAAGCTGGCTCGCCTTCCGCTTGGCTGCCTACTGGTCCAGCTTCGTAGGAACGTTCGCGATCCTGATCCCCATCGCCCTTTCGGCCCGCGACAGCGTGCCACGCCTGGTCCCGTCGACTCACGGGCTGCCGCTAGCCGCCGTTCTGGTCGCGGCGGCGGCTCCGTTGGCGCTGGCCGCCACCCGGGCTTTCGCGACCGCTGGCGGAACACCCGAACCGCTGGACGCGCCCGTCCGTCTCTGCCGGACGGGAATCTACAGCTACATTCGGCATCCGATCCAGTTGGCCGAGATTTTGTTCGTTGCCGCCGGCGCCGCGGCGATCGGCACACGTTCCGCGCTGCTTTTCCTCGTCGCGTTCGTGATCGCGCTGGCCGGCCCGCTTCGCGTCATCGAGGAACGCCTGCTCGCTGCCCGATTCGGTCCGTCGTTCGACGAGTATCGTCGGACATGTCCCGGCTTCTTGCCACGGACGCTGCCGTCGTCTCGACGAGGCCAACCGCTTATGGCGAGAGCGGGCAACAAACGCCTTCGGTCGAAGGGCGGCGACCTGCGTTGCTAGCGGCGCGACGGATTCTCCGCGCGCTGCGATTTCTCGCGTTCCTGACGTTCTCGGATCGCCCGTTTGACGTCGGCTTTCGCGTCCTCGAAGGCTCCTTTTGCTTTTCCTTTGACCTGGTCGACCACACCTTCCGCCTGTCGTGACCGATCGCCGGTCACCTTGCCTTGGAATTCTTTTGCTTTTCCTTTTGCCTTGTCGATCAGTTCGCCCATGTGCCTACTCCTTTGTTGATCTGATTTGTTGCTTGCTTGAGGCGACGTGAAACACCGTTCCTGTTGGTGAAACAAACTGCATGAGCCGCGCCAACATCACCGGCGTGACCGGGCGCGCCGAGCGCCCGAAAGACCGCCAGCCTGGCCGCGAGGGTCCCCAATCGGAATCGGCGTGTGTTACGTCCCGGAAGCGTAGGTGCGTGGCGGCGTCACGGGCTGCAGCCTGTCAACGATCACGGATCGCGCGCGCGATGGACCGCGGGCTGCCGACTGGGATCTCAACGAAAGACGCAAAACCGACGAAGCAGGAGAATGCGATCAATCCACAGGTACTGCCTGAATGTAGGTTCGGGTATGGCCCGCTGCGTCCCGAGGACGCTTCGCGGGGGCCTCTTGCCCACGCTGACACTCGGCATGGCGTTGCTTGGACCGGGGTGCTCTTTTCAACCACGCGAAACGGCCGGAACGGATGGAGGAGTGGGGTCCAGCGAGGACGTACAGATCCGTAACACCGACGTCAATTTCATCAATGCGGATGGTGCAGGGACAAACGACGCAAAGCCGTGCCTGCAGGTGGTCCAGGCGGTCGTCCGCGATTTTCGCGGCTCCCCCGGTCCGAACGGCGAGCCGAAACACCTGGATTTCGAGTACGTGACCGGCCCGGATCTCCAGGGAATCGCGGCGGCGATGATCGGACCAAACAGCAAGCCGGCCTATGCACCCGTCGGCCCCACCGCGGTTACCCACGGCGCGGCTGAATACGATCAATGGTACCGAGACGTCGCCGACGTGAACATGCGATTCGAGATCCAGCTGGCGCTGGTTGCCGATCCCGCCCGTCCCGGCACGTTCGTCTACGACAATTCCGACTTCTTTCCCCTCGACAACATGGGTTTTGGCAACGAGGGCCGCATGCACAATTTTCACTTCACCACCGAGATGCACTTCGATTTTCCCTATCGAGGAGGCGAGGCGTTTACGTTTCGAGGCGACGACGATGTGTGGTTGTTCGTGAATGGTCGCCTGGCCATCGATCTCGGCGGCGTCCACGGTGTGATGACCGGAACCGTCAATCTCGACCAGAGTGCCGCGACGTTGGGGATCGTGCCCGGCAACACCTACCGCATGGACATCTTCCATGCCGAGCGCCACACGTCACGCTCGAATTTCCGAATTGAAACCACGTTGGCATGCATCACCAACATCGTCATTCCCTGATCGTCCTGCGCCATCGAACCGAGATCCATGGTCGCCGGGCGGCGTTCCATGGCGACAAACACAGCACCACCGGCGCGGCGGCGCTGATGCCCTCCCAGGCTGGAGTCTGGTCATCGACCGGTCGCGGCTCACCGAACGCGGACAAGCCAGGACATAGCTTGGGCCCCGGTCTCACATCTCGACGTGCCTGGATCTTGTCCCGCCGTTCCGCCAGGCGGGCGCGAAGGCTTGGAGCCGCTGGCGGCGAGAGCGGTTTCAGTTTTTACACGTGCTTTTGCGCCCTACTTATAGAACGCGATGTCGTCGACCCACACATCGAACACCGGCGATGACATCGCGACATCGAAGTGCAAATCGTAAATAGTCGCGACATCGATTTCTGTCCGCGGCATTCCGAACATCCGCTGTCCCAGTTGCCCCCAGGAATACGCGTACCGGCGCCATTCCGTGGTCAAAGGAATCATGGCGCCGAACGAGTCGTAGCAGGCGGTCGGACCGGCTGTTACCGTCATGTCGCAGTGGCCGCCTTCGGGCGCAGACCACTGATCATTGATCCCGAAGTGCACCAGGGTGATCGACGGATCACCGACGCGCGCCCAGAACGTGATCCCACGCGCGAAGGTACCGTCGTAGGCGGTCTTGGCGTAGCCGTTCGGGCCCGACGCGTAACGGAATGCGAATCCGAAGCCCGCGCCCCATTCCGAAAACCCGCTGCCGGTCACGCGCATGGCCCGACGGCTATAACCGCAGCGGTCCCCCGGGATGGGTTCCATCACCACCGGGGCTCCCATGTCGGGCACCAAGATACCGGCGGTGGGATCGTGGTACGTGTACCACTCCGAATTGCGCCCCTGGCGCGCGATGATGGTGGCGTTGCCGTCCTCCATGTCGTCGATGAAATCCAGCGGGCCGGGATCGGGAACTGCGCACGCGCCGGTGAACGTCGTCTGGCCGACATCACCGGTGGCAGCGCCGCCATCCTTCGGCTGGATCTGGGCCGGGCTGTCGGCGCACCCAACAACCGCCAGTAGCAGCGCGGCAAGGATCGCCACCGCCAGCAGAGAGAGAGACCAGCGATACGGAAACACGGCGGGCAGCGGTACCGTCGACATTACAGCAATCCCGCCAACGGTCCGCGGCACCATTCGGCCTTTCCGAACGTGGTCGCGGGAATATCCATCGCTTGCAGCACAGACACCAGCAGATCGTTGTGGGGCGGATCGCCCGCGTAGGTCAGGAACCGTCCCGTGCGCAAGGCACCGCCCGCCTTGCCCGCCAGCACATACGGCGCCAACTTCCGGCTGTGGGCGTTGCCCTTGCCAAGCTCGTTGCACCACATGACCAGCGACGAATCCAGCAGGCGGCTGCCGTCGACCTCGCGCGCGTCGGCCAGTTTTCCAAGCAGATAGGCGAACTGTTGCGCATACCAGGTGTTGATCTGCGTCAGCTTGGCCACCGCGGCCGTGTCGTCGTCGCCCAAGTGGGACAGGTCGTGATGGCCTTCGCGAACGCCCAGCCAGTTGAACCGCACCGACGACACCGACCGCGACCACTGCAACGAAGCCACGCGGGTCACATCGCAGGACAACGCCAGCGCCAGTAAATCCATTTGCAGCTTGCCTACCGCCGGGAACGTGTCATTCGCCGTCGCGTTGGCGGGCAAAACCGGCGCGCCCGGATCTTTGCAGGCGACGACCGACATGGACTGCGCGTCCAGACGGGTCTCGATCTCGCGAATCGACGTGGCGTGGGCTTCAAGGCGAACCCTGTCCGCCGCGCCGACCCGCGCGCCGACGGCGTTGAACTGGCCCTTCACGGCGTCCAGCACGCTTCGCCGCCGCGCGCGCAAGCGGGCCAATTCCTCGGGTGAAGCGTTGGACCCCGCGAAAAGGCGGGTGTACGCGGACAGCGGGTTGTCCTCGGGTGGCAGCGGGCGATTCGACCCGAGGTAACTCATGCGGCTCCAGTTGTCCGCCGATCCCACCTGCACGCCCAGTTCCAGTGATCGCAGACGCGTGGCACCACCGATGGCGGCCGCGATGCGCTGGTCAACAGAGATTCCGGCGGCCCAACCCGACGTTCCCACATTGCCCCCGCCCTGAAACGGACCCGGGTTCAAGCTGTGTCCGGTCAACATGCCGCCGATGCCGTTCTGATGTCCGTCGCCGCCTCCGCCCTGCTGGAACAGCCCCGCGACTACCACCAGATCGGATCGCAGGGCGGCAAGCGGCTGCAAGATCGGAGACAACACGAAATCGGTCTCGCCGCCCTGGGGAAGCCAGTTGGGGTAGATCGTCCCGTTGGGACTGAACATCACCGCGAAACGCTTCGGGAGCGTCGCCGCCCTCGCGGTCGTGGGACGCATCGCCTCCAACAACGGCAGGACAACCGAGGTGCCGGCCGCCTGCAACAACGTACGGCGCCGAATCAGCGGACGTCCCGTGCGAACGACTATCACGGTGCGCTTCCTTCCGACGCCGACGCTGACGCCGGGGCCGACGCCGACGCCGACGCGGGCGCGGGCGCGCGGCGATACCGAAAGGCGTCGGTCTGCGTGAGGGCGACGACCAATTCGCGCACATCGCCACCCGACGTTTTCAGGGCGCCGGCCAGATCGGCCAGCGAACACGCGTCAGCTTCGGTTTCGCCGCGACCGTAGCCAAACCGAAACCATTGCGTCGCGTAACAGCCCGCGACCCGGTCGCTGCCGGCCAATCGATCGGCAAGTTCGACCGCTCCGTCGAACGGACCATCAACGTCGGTGCCGGTCAACATGCCGGTCGCGTCGACGGGGATCCCGCTTTCGGTGTCGCGCCAGCGCCCGATGCCGTCGTAGTGCTCGAATCCGAACCCGATGGGATCCATCAACGAATGGCAAGCCGCGCAAGACGGGTCCGTCACGTGCTGGGCGAACCGCTGCCGCGTACTCTTGCGCGGATCCAACCCGGGCGGACGGATCTCGATGTCGTTGGGGGGCGGCGGTGGCGTCGTACAGAACAGTTGCTCGCGTACGAACCGCCCACGGTGAATCGGCGAGGTCTGGGTCGCCTTGGCGTGAACGGCCAGAAAGGCGGGTTGGGTCAGCAAACCCGCGCGACGGGTTGGATCCATGGCCAGGTATTCGAACCCGGTTCCCGCCGAGGCGGGCGCACCGTAAAACGTCCGCAGCCCGGCATCGACGAACGAATACCGGGCACCCAGCAAGGCGGCCAGGGTTCCCTCGCGATTCCAGATGACCTCGTCGACGAAATGCGCCGTCTCGGCTCGGAAGGACGCGCGCAGTGCCGGATTGAACATGGGAAATACGACAGGATCTTTGTCGAGATCGTCCAGACGATCCAGGCCCAACCACGAAGCGTGAAACGCAGAGACCACGTCCCGCGCGCGCGCATCGCCGAGCAGGCGACGCGCCTCGCGCGCCAGATCCGCCTGCGTGGACAGGCGATCCGCGTCCGCGGCGGCGGCCAGCGCGTCGTCGGGCAGGGATCCCCACAGCAGGTACGAAAGACGCGCGGCGGTCTCGTGGGGCGTCAGGGAAACGGCGGCCGGCACGCCGGGAACCAGGCCGGCGGTCAGACCCGCGCCGTATTCGATGCGGTACAAGAACTGCGGGCTTTGCAGCAGGACGGCGACAACGCGCGTGATCCCCTCGCCGAAGCCCCCGGCAACCTTGCCCCCGGCGAACGCGTCCATCAGCGCCGCGGACTCCGTGGCATCAAGCGGGCGGCGCCATGCACGACGCCCGAAATCAGCGATGAACCCCAGCGCGCACGCGTCGTCACCAGCCGCCGCCGCGCAAGGAACGAACCTACCGAGGTCGGCCACCACGGCCGCCGCCGCGCGCTCGGCCAGATCCTGATACTGCTCGATCAGCAGATCGCTGGTGCCCAGCACCTCGGCGTTGTTGTCGAAGCCCAGCGCCCGTTCGTCCGGCGGCAGCACCGACGCGTCGACCAACCCTGGACCGATCAGATCGGCCAGCGTGCGTCCATACTCGACCCGCGTCAGCCGCCGCAGCGGGGAAGGCCCCGGATCACGCGCGCTGCACAAGGCGCCGGTGGTGGGCGGCTGTTTGCTTCCAGGCATCTGGGACGAACAAGCCGCGGCTAGACTCAGGCTAGCCAGTGCCCAGGGACCTGGACGCTGTAAACCGCGGAGGCCGACGCGCCTATCTCCAGCCCACATCGTCGACATAGACCGCTCCCGCCCAGACCCGACGCCCACCCGTTGAATGGATGGCCAGACCCAGTCGATCCGATTCGGTCACGGGCGACATGCCACCGACCGGAAAGGGTCCGGGATTCGACGACCCCGGGCCACCGGCTTCGTTCTCGGCATCGAACCGGTGCGAAATCGTCCACCACCGTCCGGGCGCCATCTGGCCGCTGGCGGGGCCGCTGACCCAACGACCACGATTGACGACCGCCAACTCGGCGGTGAACCGGGCATCCGCCGGACCGTCGACGAAAAAGTGTACCGTCACGGTTTTTCCCGTGAAGTCGGTGGGGCGGCGCAGATTCAACACGACCTGACCGGTTTCCTTGGCGAAGCGTCCGAAGAAGTTGCGGCGCCCCGAATCATTGAATGTGGCATCCACCCGCAGCGATCCCTGCCCACACCAGGAATGGGTGTGGTCGGTCCGCGGGCCGGAAAACGCCAGGGTGTAGTAGTCCGGCAGTGAAACGCCCGACTCCATCCGTTCGAACCGGTACTGCGCCCCGCCGCGCGCGCAAGCGGCCCCCCCGGCCGCCAGGAGCATGCTGGACGCCGCCTGCGGAACCAGGTTGGGCGACGGGGCCAATGAACTAGGAGGTGTGACGGCTGGTGGCTCGGGCACGCGCGCCGGGGGAGAAACCGGCGCGAAGAACGGCGTCGACGCCTCCGCGCGTCTCGGCGTCGCCAACGCCAGATGGGCCTTACGGCCGCCCCGACGCGAAGATCGAACCGATGACGGCACCGCGGTCGCGGACTCCGTCGGGTCCGGGTGCCCGGGCGCGGCCGTGGTCCCCGGATCGAATCCGACGTCGGTGCCGATCCCCAGATCGGATCGTGAATCCGGTCGAACATCGGAACGGTCGGATGACCCCGTCTGCACCTCGACCAGCGGCAGAAGCGTCACCCGCCGATCGGCCGCGGTGGCGATCAACCGCTCGCCGGCATGCATCGCAACCGGACCTCCCACGGATGCACCCCGAACCTGGACACTCCCCGCGGTCAGATCCACCACCAATCGTTCGTCGCGCGGCGACCAATCCAGAGAAAACCTGGTTCCAATCACGTCGACGGTGAACGGCCCGCTTGCCACCGACCATGACGCTCCAGAGCGACGGGTGACCGCGAACCGGGCCCGCCCACGATCCAACGCCAAGGCGGCGCCGCGGGCGGTTTTGCCGACCACCCGCAGCCGAGCTCCGGGCGCCAAACTGACCTCGGTCCCTTCAGAAAAACGAACCGACGTGGGCGGGCCACCCTCTGTTCCCGCTGCGTCGATCACGCCATCCGCAATCGCGACGGATCCGTCGACGACATAGGAAATGGGGGCGGTTTCCCGCAACGTCCAGACCGCCGCGAACACCATCGCCCCCAGGCCCCCGACCGCGCCCAGCGTCAGTCCAGCCCGGCGCCAGCGTGAACGCGACGCCATCAGGAAAGCAAAATCCGGCAGCGGCACTGGCCCCGGCAACAGTTCGGAGCCCAGCACCAACCGGGCCGCCGCGTGCGCGCGACTTTCGGCGCGGGCCGCACCCTCGATTTCCGATAACTCGCTCACATCTTCTCCTTCAGACGATCCGACTCCGCCAACTCCGCCAACTCCGATTCTTCGCCCCTGTCTTCATCATCTCCCAGCGCCTCCGCTCCGTCCGCTCCCTCCGCATCACCCGTATCCGTCCCGTCGCGCGGCTCGCGCAACCTGTCGCCCCCCCCGTCCAGGTACTTGGCAAGGAGAGGATCGCGCTCGATCCGCCTGTTGATCCTGGAAGCCGCGCGCGCGACATGCCGCTTGGCCGTTCCGTAGGACAAGCCATGAGCGACCGCCAACTCTGCGATCTCCATCTTCTCGAAGAAGCGAGCGACAAAGAGCGAACGATCCTGGGCGCTGACCTCGTCGAGGACCGCGTAGAGTCTGCGCAGCGCAGCCCGCGCCTCGATGTCCGGACCCGGCGATGGCGCCTCGGGTAGATCTCCGGTGTTGGTCAAGCGCACCCATCTCCGTACCCGCGCCCGCCGCAATTCGTTGCGCGCCACCCCCAGGCAGATCCCCACCACGAAACCCCGCAAACCGCTGGGATTCCGCAGCTCATCGATACGGCGAAAAACCCGGAGGAAGACTTCCTGGGATAGATCCGGCGTGTCAGCGCCGGGACCAAAAAAACGTGTGACCAACCGACGCACCATCGGGCCCAGTTCGTTCCAGGCGGCGGTATAGGCGCGTTCGTCGTGTGCCCGCAGGGCCGCCACCAGTTCGGCGTCGTCCAACACCGTGCGACGGCCCTTATCGAAAATGATCACCCTGGACTCCACGACTCGTTCCTCAGTGCTTAAAGAGTCCGCTGGCGGTCGCGTCGGCGCATGTTTCCCGAACTTGGTGCCGCGCCGTGGCGGCGACGCTGCTGGAACGGGGTCCCTGCTGGTAAGCTGCTCCCGCCGTGAACACGGTGAAGAAGCATAACTTGTCGGCCCTCGCCGGGCGCGCGCCGCTGGTGTGTGTGCTTCTCGGCGCGTTCGTAGCGAATGGCTGCGGGGATGACCAGGCTCCCCGGACCCTGGCCGCGCCCCCCGTTCTGTTGCCGGTCGACGAAATCGTCATGATGAAGCCCGGCGCCACAGGCGTGATCGCATTCCGTTTGACGACGCCCGACGGAACCCCAGCGGCGGGAGAGCGCATCGATTTCCTGGCTGTCGACGATCCCTTGACCACCGGCAGCCAACTGGCCGGGGCCACGCTGTCGGCGTCGTCGGGCCTGACCGATGGTGACGGGATTGGCATGGTCACCGTGACAGGCGGCCTTCGCACAGTGTTTCGACTGACCGCCCGACACGCCCGCGCGGGCGACGCGACCGTGATCGTGATGGTCGGTGAGGGTGATGAGGGCACGATCGCGGTGGTTTCGACGCCGGTGGTGGCATCGCGGGCCGCATCCACGGTCTCGATGGTCGATGTCCTGCTGTTCGACAATCTTTCTTGCGCCGATCTCTCCGCGGTCCACCCACCCGAGCCCCTCCGCCAGAGGCGAACGGTGGCCCCCGGGGCACCCACCGAGTTCGCCATCAATAGCATGGTGGGCAGCGCCGTTATCGGTCAGGGGCGCGACACGGCGGGTAAGCTTCGCGGAGTCGGTTGTGTCGATGTCCCGGCGGGCACGGTGGTCGCGGCAAACACGGCGCGGATCTACCTGCCCCTGGTCGACTTCGACCCGGTCCTCCGGGGAACGTTTCTGCTCACCTCCCATTTTTCGCTGGCCAAGAGGGAACTCACGCGACGCGCGGCGGCCCCTTGGCAGGATCTGGGGGATTGCCCCCTTGACCCTGGCCAGCTGTGGCTTGACTGCGCCATCGATGGGCTGGGTTCGCCAGCGGGTGATTCGCTTGACTGTGTTCCGGCTTCGGCGGGCGCAGGCGAAGGGGAGTTGGCGAATCTGATCGTGGCGCGCCGCGGAAACGCAACCGGGGGATCGGCCTGTCGCGCCGCAACCTTGACGGGTGGGGGCCAGGGGCTGGACGCCAAAGTCGCGGCCCTGTTCCCCAGCCCGGCCCAGGCGCCGGCCAGCGGGATCGACATGCTGGGCACCTCGATTGCGGCGATGTTCGACGACGTGGCGATCGGTTCGACATTGTCATTCGACGCGACGGCGACGCCCAGATTGTTCCATGCCACCCACACACTGCGCACGGCCTCGTTCAACGTGGCGGGAACGGCCGGTACCGTGGACATCGTCACCGAGGGTGCGCCCGATTCCCAGGTCCGATTCGTTCCCGTGACGACGACGGGCGATCTGTTGGCAATCGCGACCCACGGTCTGGGACTTCACCTGGGAACCCTGGCTCACACCGCGTTCGCCAAGGTGGCGCTGGTCGGTCATGGGTTGCCGGGCAAAACCAGCGCCTATCTGGACGTGTTGTTTCAGCTCGCGTCGACCGGAACGGGGGCCGCGCGGAAGACCGGCTGCGACGCCCTGGATGGGTTGGTCTGCCCCGAGGTGGGGCGCGCCGCCGGCTGTCTACGGGCCGCCTGTGTGGCGGGCCAAGCCGCGCTGGCGATGCGACTTGACGCTGGTTTCACGCTTGGGGACGGGGAGGCAGCCGATCTTCAGCTGTCCGGATCATCGGACATGACCGACGACAACGAGGACGGATTCGCCGATCGCCTGGGTATCCCGTCGCAGAACGTGGGGTTGTGGACGGCGCAGATCCGCGCGCGCGCCGGTACCGAGATCCTCAGCGGCTCGTGGAGCGGGTTGCCCCAGACGCCGTGACCCATTTTCCGCGGGGGCAGTGACCCATTTTCCGCGCGGAAGGGATCTGCGTGGACACCCCGCGCGTCATCGCGCATAAATTACCCCTACCCCGGACCTGAGGAGATCACATGCGTACGAGATTGAATGGACTGAAATGGTTGTCGATTGCGGTTTTCACATCCGCTGTCCTCCTGGCTTCCCGCCAGGCGGACGCCCAGTCGTGCATCAACGATGTCGATTGTCCCACGCCGGCGTGCGGCGGCCAGGTCTGCGACTGGTTGACCAAGGGGATGACGTGCCAGCCCGCGGGGACCGGCGCGAAAGGAGCGGATGGCTGGTGCACGACGGACACCGACTGCAAGTGCAACGGCATGGGTGCGACATGCGTGTCCTTCTTTTGCACATTTACCAGGCCGTGTGAGGCCCCGGGCGCAGCAGGCTGTTCCGGCACCGGCGGATCAACGGGCGCCGGTACCGGCGGATCGGCGGCAACAGGCACGGGCGGATCCTCGGCGACAGGCACGGGCGGATCCTCGGCGACGGGCACGGGCGGATCCTCGGCCGGCACAGGCGGCGCGGCCCCTTCATCGAACAGCGACAGCGGATGCACGGTTGCGGGCAAGGCGTCCTCGTCGCTGCTCGGAGCAATGATCGCTCTTGGGGGCTTGATCGTCGCGCGACGGCGCCACAAAAACCGCCTAGGCGCCTAACGCGCCAATCCTTGTGCGCGCGCGGCGGCCGCCTCTCCGGCGGGTGTGCCGCGCGCCTCGCTGGCAACCCGCCCCCAGTCGGCGGCCGCCTCCGCCCGTCGGCCCAGTCGCTCGAAGACCGTCGCGCGGTTCGCGCGTGTGCGGGTATCACCCGGGCCCAAGACAAGCGCCCGCCCTAGATGAACCGCCGCGCGTTCCCATTGTCCGGTCCCCAGTTCGATCGCGCCCAGCCAGGCGGCCAGATGCGCCTCGTCCTTCGGCGCCAGGCAGGCTGGAACCTCCAGCGCGTGTTCGTGATAGGAGCGCGCGCGGGCCGGGCTCCCGTGGTCCAGTTCGAAAACCAGATCACCAAGGCGTCGCTGCCATTCGCAGTCGGGCACCGGCGAGGCCGGCGGCTTGATCTCAAGCGGCAGCGTGGCGGCCCCGTTCTCGACGCTGAACGAAAAGGTCGCAGGGATCTCGTACGCCAGAATCAGCGCCCGCCAGCGTTCGTGGCGACGCACGAACACACGCGCGTCGTTCGCTCGGTGAACCAGTGCCCAGCTTTCCGGATCCCACCACGCCACCCGCCGGTTGATCCCCGCATCACCCAGCAGCGCCGTCTCGACACCGTACCTCGTCATGGCCTCGTCCCAGGTCGCCCTATCCATGTCGAACGATCCCAACAACCGGTGCATGTCGTCCGGATAGGCCGGCAACCTCGGATCGACGAACACGCGGTAGCGCGGATAACCCTGGAACAGTAGGTACGACCCGAACTCGAAATCGTTGTACATCCGTTCTCGCAGGCCGTGGTCCTCGACGAAACGAAGGGCGCGAAGCGGCATCACCGAGGTATCGACCTCCACGTCCAGCGCGGGCCCGCCGGCGCGCGCGACACCCAGGCGGGGCCAGACGGTGGCGAGTAAAAGCGAGACCACCGCAACAGGCGTCGCCGCCCGCGCCAGCCAGGTCCTGATCAGCCCGCGTCCGGCGCTGCCAGCCCATGCCGAAACTTGAACGGCCATCAGCGGCGCTGTGCACAGCGACGCGTCGGCGGAAAAACGCACCGACCAGAGTCCCAGGATTGTGATTCCGAGCGCGGGTAACAGATCCGGCAGAGACGGGGCGGGTGCGATCTCCTTTCCCGGGTCATTCACGATTCCACCCGAAAACGTGACGACACGCCGCCGTGAAGCGATCCATCCCGCCCCGACAATGGCCGCCAGCGCGATCAGCCATACGAAGAACGGCGCGTCCGACCGCCAGGTCGCGCCACGGAACTCGTCGATCGGGTGCAACGCGGGCAAACGAATATGAAGCACCAGGTAGCGGCCGATTCCCACCGGCCCCTCCGGCGTCACGCACGCGGCGCCGACAACGATCGCACCCAACACCAACCCGCGGCGCGCGCGACCGCGATCGGTCGGCAGGAATCCGGCCGCGGCCAAGCCGACAAGCAGCAGACCCGCGAACGATCCCGCGTGCGCGTTCGCCCACAGCACCATCGCCAGGCTAAACCCGAAAAGGGCGCGACCGGACCACGGCCGACCAAGCCCCGTGATCGCCGCCAACACAACAACTTCACCGGCGAACGACACGACGTGGGGCCGCTCGACCAAGCGGTCCCGCATCACCAGGGCCGCGCCCGCCAACACGATGGTGGCGGCAACAGGTCCCGCGCCCTGAATGCGGCAGAGCCAGAAGGCCCCGGCGAAGATCGCGACGATTCCGATGGTTTTTCCGACGACGACCGCCGGAAAACCGCCCGCCTGGTACAGCAAGGCCACGGCGACCTCGAATGCCCACGCCAGATCCAGATCCGGATAGTCCGGCGCCGTGAACGAAAACAGATTTCGCCCGGGAAGTCCCCGGCGCGCCAGAATCTCTTGCCCCATCTTCAGGCGAAAGAACAGGTCCGACTCGGTGACCGGCTGCAGGCACAAGCCAGCGACAAAAAGCAGCAGCGCCGCCAACAGCACCAGTTCGCGGCCGTCGGTATTGCCCCGCACGCCCCCACCCTACGCAACAGCGACCAATGCGCAACTGGCGCCAGCGCCTGGCGCTGTGTCCGGATTACTGCGACTGCGCGACCAGTGTCTGACCGATCAAAAAGCGCCCGCCGGCCCGATCGACGCTCATCGCCGGGATATTTCCACGAGCCAACGTTCGCGCAAAGGCCGCGCGACCGCCCAATTTCTGCCCACCCATGCCGCTGACCAGATCGCCGGGAGCCAAACCCAACGATGCCAGACGGCCGGCCTTCACGATTAGGAAATGCGCGTTGCTGGACGCCAAAGCCGCCAGATCCTCGGACGACAGTTCGGGGTACAGCACCTGCAGCCTGCGAAGCTTGTCGACCGCCGCCAAGGCGCCGGACAGCGCCGACGCCTCGCTGCGCGCCGAAACCTCGACCACACTCGGAAACGGCGCGCCCGCTTTCAGATGTGGAGCGAAGGCTCTAAGCGCGGCTGAAATCGCTTCGTCAATCGCCACCTGCAATCCCACCGCGCGCCCCTGGCTGTCGATCTCGGGGGCGTTCGTGAACGCCGTCGCGAACGTTTCGATACTGCCCAGGATGTCCGGACGATCGGCAAGCCGGACGTCCAGGCGCACCGTGTAGTCCGAAAACCGATGGGTCGGCCGGACCCCACCGCTGCTGGAGGACACCGCGATTCTTTCGATGCGATCGGCCCGCGCGGCGATCACCGAGAACGTCAGCGTGTGAGCTGGATCCTCGCCCAGGGCACGCAGACCGTCGGCAATCAGCAGTGGATCCGTGCTGGGTAATTCTTCGGGCAGGATCGCGTGGCCACCGGTCGCATCAATCAACGTGTCACCGGTACGACGGGCGACGCGGCGCTGATCGGCTGCCTTGCCAAAACCCAACCGGGGAGGCAACGACACAACCGCCGCGATCTGGGCAATCAGCGAAACGGCATCCCCGCGCTTGTGGACGATCGCCCCACCACAACCCGCCAAGGTTGAAAGCGCGCAAACCGCCAAGGTTCCGGCTGTTCCGATCGTGGCCCGTGACGTCCGATTCATCCTGAGGATGTAAATCGGTTCCCCAATCACATTGCTTTAGTATTTATATGTAATTTTACTAACTATAATTAACAAGACAGCTATCGGAAGTCATTGCTTTAATTTCAGATACTTAGAATACGGCAGCCAGAGCCCCAAACACGTCCGCCGACGTGTCGGAGACAAGAACGACCCCGGCGGTGCCCTCCCCCGCCAACATACGGCGCACACCCAGCCGCAGGCGCAGTTCGGTGGCGTCACCGGATGGGGTCAAGGGCAGATCGACGTGGGCACCTACCACGATTCCAATTCGAAATGATGACTGCTGGCCGACGCTGGCGTTCTCACCCCCCGCGCCAAGATTCAGCGCCAACCCGCGTGCCACGCGTGAGCCCCAAGACTTGTCGTTCGTGTACCCAGCCGCCCATGGACGTATCGCGAACAGAAGGTCGATCGCCAGACGATCAACGGGCATGTCGCTGACCCCGTTGCATATCTGGTGAAATCGCCCCGACGCCTGCGTGGACAGCAGCCGCGCGGCGAAACCGATGGGACCGTCGCCAACCGCCGCCTGCACCAAGAAGGCGGGTGCCAACACCGTCCGGCCTTTGACCAGGCCACTGCTGTCAAACGAACCGCCCATCCCCACCGCGACATCGAAGCGCGGACGACGCGGCACAGACACGGCCGGTGGGATCTCGGTGACCACATCCAGTGGTGCCACCACGGGTGATGCGACGACGGGTGGTCCGACGACGGGTGGTGCGAACACCGGTGGTGCAACGACGGATGGTGCGACGGATACAGAGGCCGCCGCGGCAGGCGAAGTGGACGCGGTTGGCGGCGTAAGCGCGCTGGGCGCGAGAGCGGGGGGGACCGCAGGCGTTGTGGGCGCTGCAGGTGTTGGCTCTCCGGGGAGGGGCGCAACGATCGTGGGTGCCTCCCCGGCGCGAGGCGCCTCGGGTCGAATGATTTCATTCTTCCCCGGGCCGGGTGGAACGGGCACGCGCGGAAGGAAACGTAAAAACGCCAGGATTGCGCTTCGGGCGCGTGGAGGTTCGGCACGCGCGGTTGATCCGCACGCGACGATCAACGCCCCCAGCAGGATCCCCATGGGCACCGCACGGCTGGTCGGATTCCCGAAAATCACGGGGAGCTTTTACCATCACCGCGACCAGCGACGCGATATATGCTGACCGCTGTCCCAGCACTTGGCGGAAGGAGTCCCACGTGGCCGACGAACCCTGTGCCCATTGCCGTGAGCAGCACCCATCCACGACCGCTTTCTGCCCGAACACCGGCAAACCGATTCATCGCGCGCCAAGGCCCACCGGTCAAAGTGCGGTTCCGGAATCGGCCCCTTCCGTCGCGTCTGGTTCGTCCCGAGGATCGGGAGGACTGCCTTCCTGGGTCAGCAATCCCGAGGGTCCACCCTCGGGGGCCAGTGGCACCAGCGATGGGGGCCCGAAGGCCGGACCGAACCTTGAAGGTGGCGACGAGAAGGGCGTGCTGGATCTGCTTTCGCAGGCGTTCCAGCTTTACAAGAAACACGCGAAGCTGCTGATCACCGTCGCCGCGGTGGTGTTCGTCCCGGGCGCGCTGGCCCACGCGTGCGCCCACGCGGCCATCCTGGCTCCCGCAGCCGTGGTCAGCATAACCTTGGATCCGGTTACCCATCTGCCGACGGCGCCGCTGGCGGTTGGATCGATGGTGGCTGGTTTCACAGGCGTTCTGCTCGGTTTGCTAGCGGCGGCGGTGACGGGCTTGTTTCTCCACGGCATCATTGTCCCGCTGGTCGAGGGAGCGCTGGCCATCGCGGCGGCTGATCGCCTGGCGGGTGGCAACGCCGACTGGCGTACGATCTGGACCTGGCTGTTCCGGCGTGTCGGAACCGTTTTGTCGGCGGTCATTCCGGCGGCCTTGTTGACGGGGGCCGGCTTCTTCTTCCTGGTCGTGCCCGGACTGCTGCTGGCGTTCTTCTTTTCGTTCGTACCACTGGTGGCGCTGTTCGAGGGTATCGGAGGAACCGCCGCGCTTCGCCGCAGTTTTGTTTTGGTGCGATCGGATTGGTTGCGCATGCTGCTGGTGTTGATCGCCTTCGCGGTGATTTCGTTTCTGGCCCAGATGGTCGCGGGGATGTTCGGGGGCGGTCTGTTCGGAACCCGTTTGTTGCAGGATCTCCTGATGCTGGCCGCGATGCCGATTCCCGTGCTGGGGGCGGTGCTGCTGTATTTCGACGTGCGCCGCAAACATGATCCCGAAGGCTTCGGCAACGAACAGCTGGCCAGGGAGATGGAGTCGCTGCGCGGCGGCGATTAGGCCTCGCAGCGATCGCGCGGATCGGCAGACGGACTGGGCCGCTAGTCGATACAGGTCACGTTCGGCAGCGCGCATTCGTTTCCTGGCGGAACGGTCAACGCGTAGCCGCATACAACGTCCATCCCGCGCCAGCCAAGACCGAAGGCGGTTCCGGAAACATAGTGTTCGCATGGATCAAAGAGGTCCGCACAGGGTCCCAGTTCCGTCGCCCCGAGCCGCACCACACCGTATTCGCCGACATGGGACCCCGACCTCCACCGATCATCGGGAACAGGGTGTCCGTCGAACATCACCACGCTTTCACCCTTCCTGACCAGCACCAGCTCGTGATCGAAACCGGGAGGCAGTGTGAAAGCGATCGGCCCGGCGGACAAACGACCGTCGATTCCCAACGACAGACCGGGTTCACAATCCAGCCACTGCACCAGGAGGATGGGATTGTCGGCGTGTACCAGGAAGTCGCCCGATGTGCCTGGCGAGGGGTTACGTGAACCCCGCGCGGAAAACGACTGAAACCCGCCCCGACCCAACTGGAACGTCAGATCTGGCGAAAGGTTTGCTCCCTCGATGGACGTTCCCGGGGCGGGCAACACCGTGACCGTAGCTCCGCCGCTAGCGGCCACCACGCGCCAATGGCCAATCCCGTCGCCGAAGAACGGATCACAACCTACCTGCGGCGACAAACGGGCACCAATGTAGTCATCGTTCCAGCTGAGCGTTGGCGGCAGTTGCTCGTGCGCCAAGTCCCCACCGTGAGACCCAGTGATGGGATACCCGTACGTCGTGTAGATGTTCCCCGAAAACACCGCCACGGGAGCGTCGGCATCGATGCTTGTGCCGGTCAGATCGCCATCAGGGTCGTCGGAAAAGATCTGCAATACATCGCCGTCTCCCAGCAAGACCTCGACAGGACCGGCCATCGCTTCTGGCTGGGCCCCGGCGGCATACAGCGTCGCCACGGTGGTCAGGCCCACGCTGACGTGCGTGTCCGCGGCGGTCCCGACAACGGTGATCGCGCCGGCACCACCCCGGCTGCCCGGCGTCCGAAGCACGTCGGGACTGGCCCGCGCCGGAAACGCGACGGCCAGGTAGTCGCCCGCCAGCCCCTGCAACGGCAAGAGCACCGTGCCGCCCGAACTGCGAGCCGCATGATTGGAATCGTCACTGACGACCTGAACCGCCAACACGGGCCTGTCGGTTTCAATCCGATAGGCCCCCCCCGGCGTGACCCCGGGCTGAGTCACGGGCCGTTTGACCTGGATCCGAACGCCACCACCGGCCGGGATCACCTCGGACGCCAATGGCGACCACGGACCACCCGGTTCACGCACCTCGACACGCGCAGCGGCAGGCGTGAGGGACGCGTTGCTGAGAATCACCATCAAGGTTCGATCGTCATCGCTGTCGACGTTGTCCGGCTGTACGCCGTAAAAACGACATCCCTGGCCGCCCCCTGACATCTCACCGAGCTTGCAGGCCAAGGTGGTGCAACGACCAAGGCTACACGCCTCGGGGCACAGCTCCAGCTCGTCGCCAGGTTGGCCGCCGACACAGGCGCGAACGCTGGCTTCATCGCACACGGTGCGGACGCTCATGCAGCTCGGCGGCGAAATGCTGACTTCCCGGCCAGCGTCTGTGTTCCCCTGGTCCGGGGCTTGGCCATCACCTGCGTCCATCCCCGGCGTCACGGGGCCACCCGCACCGCACGCTTGCATCCCCAGGCATCCCAGCACGATCACCAGCGTGATGCGCGGTGCACCGGCGGTTTCCGTTCGGCGCAGCCGTTGCGCCACCTTACGCGCACATAGTTGCGCACCTCGCGAAACATCAGACGCTTCGTACAGTCGGCGCGCTCGGCCCATCAGAACCCACATTAGGATCGCACCATTCGCACCCAAGGAAACAAAAAGGACAAGAAAAACGCCGGAAAAACTTCGACCGTGTTTGGCCAAATGCTTGCCAAGCAGGAAGGCCGGGAGCTACCGTAATGCGTTGTTGCGCGCGACGATCGCCTTTGCTGTCGGCTTCGCGCTCGTGCCCCGATGGGCGATGGCCGCTTCGCAAAACGCCACGCCGACCGGGACGCCCGCGGAAGATGTTGCCCCCACCGGCGACGGCGACCGGTCGCCCCGAGGTGGCGGTCCCAGATTGCCCAGCCGGCCGTTCTCGGAAGGCAACGACGGAAGCGGGCGCACGCGCGACGAATCCAGCGGAGGATCGAACGGCGAAACCGACGATGGTACCGGTGACGAAAGCCCGACCGAGGACGTGGATGACACCCCCGGATCGCCATTGCGTGCGTTGTCGTGTCTCGAAGGTGAAGGCGGCAACGATCAGGACGGCGCCCGGCGTGGCGTGCAGAAGCGCGACTTCATGAAGAAACGGCGCGTGGAAATTTCGGCGCTTGGCGGGTACCAGGCGTCCGACGCGCTGTCGTCCACCTACATCTATGGGGGTGCGGTTTCGTTCTTCCCTTCCGAGGACTTCGGTCTGGAATTGATGTTGACCCGCAATCCGGTGACCTTCCGTCTGGAGGAATCGTTCAACTCGTTCGATCAGGAACGACACTTCCAACCGGGCATCGCCTGGAACGTGCTGGGCGCCATGTTGTGGTCTCCGGTTCACGCGAAGCTCAGGTGGAGCGACCGCCACATCACACACGCCGACATGATCTTCATTGCCGGCGGGGGACAGACCACCCACGAAAGCGTGCAGGGCCTGACCTTTCAGGTTGGCCTCGGTATCAAGCTTTACCTGGCGCGATTCGTGTCGCTGCGGTTCGATGTGCGGGATTTGATGATTCCGCAGGAGGTACTGGGGCGGGGACGAACCACCCACAACCTGATCATCATGATCGGGTTTTCCGGATGGGTACCCGGATGACGTCGCATTTGACCGGGGCGACAACGCGCGTGGCCCTGACCTTGGTTGCGACGTTCGTCCCGCGCATGGCCCTGACCTTGGTTGCTGCGTTCGTCCTATCCGAGGGCCCCGCCGCGGCGGCCACGCCGGCCGGATCCGAGAACGAAGGCGACGCGCAGCTGGATGCCGAACTGGAGGCCGCGCCCGAGGTCGAGGCGACCACGACGGACGCGGACGCCTGCATCGACGAAAACGTGAAGGCCGATCTGTTCGCCAAACGCAAGCGACGCGACGTGCGGGAGCGCCTATTTCAACAGACCAACCGCCACGAATTGACCATTCAAGGTGGCTATTACACGTCGGATCTCTTCGACGGCACCTATGTCGTGGGCGGCGCCTACGCGTACCACATGACCGAGGATTTCGCGGTCGAGGCATCGGCGGCCTTGACCCGCATCACGTCGTCGGGCGGCCCCGAGTTGGAACGAACCTTCACCCTGCTGGGGGACAAGGACCGACGATCCCTGCTGTTCGACGCCGATCTGGTCTGGAGTCCGGCGCACGGCAAGTTGCGCCTAGGCGGCTCGATTCGGCATTTTGACCTGTACTTCGCCGCCGGGGCCGGCGTGGTCGACTCCGTCCTATCCAGCGACATCGCCGCCAACGGCGCCGTTGGCCTCAAGTTTTTCCTTGGACGCGCGATTGCGGTACGAATCGATATTCGGGACCACGTGTACCGGCAGCAACTGCTCGCTCGCAAGGAATGGGTGAATGACGTGACGGCGATGATTGGCCTGGGGCTGTACCTACCGGTGGTGGAATGATGCGCCGGATGGACCACTGTGACGCCCGCTTGCCCCGCATCGTGCTGGGCACACTTATCGGGTTGTGTGTCGGGTTCGTGGGCCCATGGGCCGGAAGCGGTGCGACCCCGGTGGCATTCGCCGCCCCGTCGTCCACAGCGGATCGCCCGCTGTCGCCGACTTCAGACCGCGAACAACGCGGTGGCGGCAGGGCCGAGAGAGCCGACAAGGCCGAAAGACCCGAAAGGACCGAGAGGACGGAAAAAGCAGAGAAGGCAGACAGGGTGGACAAGCCCGACAACAAGGCCGACAAAGCCGAGGTGGCGGAATCGCCCGCGCCACCCCGTCCGGGCCTTCCGGATCTGGGAAGACTTCGCGCCGAATACGATCGCATTCGGGAGCAGCTGTTCAAGGCCCGTGTCCGCAGTCAGAAGGCCGCCGAAGCGGTCTACCCATCCAAGATGGACGCCCGCCTGCGCTGGAAAGGCGGCCCGGACTTTGTCATCCGGAAGGCGCGTTTCCTGCTGGATGGAGCCGAGCTGTGGGATTCCGCGGATCGCGCCCAGACCGACGATCTGATCGAAGTGTCGCAACGTAGTGTTAAACCCGGCCCACACGCGCTGACCGTCCGTCTGGAGATTCGCCCCAAGACCGAAGCGAAGGGCGGGACGAAGACCGGCGCCGAGAAGCTGGGGTACACGTCGGAGCACACGTTCGCGATCGTCGTGGCGGACACCGGGATCACCCACCTGCTGCTGACGGGTGACGAAGACGGCGATCCGCCGGAGTACGAACCCGAGCTGGAGTTGGAGATCGAGATCGAAAAATGACCTCGCTGGTTCTGCTGCTCCCCTTGTTGCTGCAGGCGCAGGTGCAGGTGCAGGCCCCGGCGGCCGACCCGGTGACCGCGTATCTCGGCGATCTCGAAAAGGCGGGCGTGGTGCGCGCCGAAAGCGCCACGTTGGAGACGTTGCGCGCCGGTCTGGTCGCCGCCGAGCGGGATCTGGTCACAGGCAACGTTCAGACCGCGACCACGGGACTGTTCGCACTGGTCGAGTCGGGCGCGTTCGCGAAGTTCAAGAACGATCCCGAGTACCAGAATGCCGAATTGACCCTGGGCCGCGCGCTGGTCAAGGGGGGGGCCTATGGTTCGGCCGAGCGTTACCTGGGTCGGGTGTTGTCTCGTGGACCGAAAACTTCGTTTTTCGCCGCAGCCTACCGGGCGATGGTCGACATCGCGCTGGAAACACGCGAGGAGACGGCGGTGCTGGCGCGGCTGGACGCGATGACGGGCGCGGACAACCTTCCCAAGGACAGCACCAACGAACGGGCGTATCTGGCCGGCAAGGTCATGTACACCGCGGGCCGGTTTGGGCGCGCGGCCAAACAACTGGCCGAGATCGACCGGCAGTCGCGTTTCTTCGCGTCGGCCCTGTACTTCCGCGGTCTGATCAGCGCGCGCTCCCGACGTTTTGTGAAGGCCCGCCGGGACCTGTGCGAAATCGTCGAACAGGCTGACAACAACCGCTTCACGTTCTTCGTCGACGGCCGCTACTGGGCCATAAAGGATCTGGCGTACCTGGCACTCGGACGCATCGCCCACGAACAGGGAAAATTCGACGACGCCTACTACTTCTACTTCCGCGTTCCCGAGGAATCCGAACGGCTTCCCGACGCCCTGTTCGAGGCCGCGTGGTCGATGTTCCAGAAGGGCGAGTACGAGGCGTCGCGCGCGTTCATCGACCAGTTCGACCGTTCCTTCCCCGATTCGCCGTTGGCACCCGACGTCCTTTTGCTGCGGGCGATGATCGATTTGAAGTCCTGTCGGTTCGATCAGGTCCGCGCGACGCTGGATATGTTCGTCAAGACCTACGCCCCCATCGAGGCGGAGGTGGCGCGCCTTGTGGCCGAGCCGGAGCATCGGCGAACCCTCTACCGACGCCTGCTCGGTCGTCGGCAGCTGGGTCAGGCCCGCGATCCGATCATGGAGTTGCTGAAGCTCGACCACCGCTTCCATCGCTACTTCGGCTATCTCGCGTCGCTGGACCGTGAGGCGGGCCTGGTGCCGCAGGAGATCGCGGTATGGGACGAGCTGACCGCGGCCCGCGCGGGAAACCAGGGTGCCGCCGCGCGCGGGGCGCAGGCGACCGAGGCCGTGCAACTGCTGACGGACGTTCAGACACTCGGCGCCGAGAGCCGGGGAGAGCCGGATCTGCACGATGAAGCCATGGACCTTTTGACCGCGGCCCGTCGCGCCGCGCGCCCGGTCAGCCCGCAGGGACCGTTCGCCGACGAAGCCGAACGGTTGCAGGCATTGTCACAAGAGACGCGGCAGTTGCGCGCGCGATTGGTGGACGCAACGTCCGCTATTGCCGAGGCGGCGTTGATCGATCTGGGCAAGCGACTGCGGGGCCTGCTGCGCCAGGCCCGGCTGACCCACATCGACGCGGTTATTGGAAGAAAGAAGCGCCTGGAGATCGAGATCGCTAACTTGGCCGAAGGGCGTTACCCGACTGAGATGCTCGGTCGCCTGGAAACCGAGGGGCTGATCGGCGACGACGAAGAATATTGGCCCTACGAGGGCGAGTACTGGGCGGATGAGTATGAGAACTACCGTTAAGGCGCTGCCCGTCGTCGCGGGTCTGCTTGCGAGTCTCCTTGCCATCCTCCCGGCGATCGCGGGACCCGTTGAGCGAGCGGCCGACGAAGAAACGGCGGTCAAGGAAAGCGGCGACAACGAAGCGGAGAAGGGCAAGGAAACGAAGACCGATGATCAGGTGGACGATTCGAAACCCGAGCGCACCCTGCCGGCGGTGATCGAGAAGGCGATTGCGGAGAAGGAGAAGGAAGTCGTCGTTGCCCGCAAGGAAGGCATCCGCCTGCTGGAGGACTTCCTGCGAACCAGCCCGAAATCCCGCGAGACGGCCGAGGCCCTTTACAAGCTGGCGGAGCTGTACTGGGAGGGTTCCAAGGCGACCTATCTTCAGAGCATGGGGAAGTACCAGTCCGCGGTTGGCGCGTGCCGGAAGGACCGGTCGACCTGTCCACGCGTTCCCCGCCGCCCGCCGCGCCTGGATCTGTCGCAGGCGCAGGGCGTGTACGACCGTCTGATTCAGGAGTACCCACGTTTCCGCAAGATCGACACCGTCATCTATCTGTACGCTTTTTCGCTGCGCGATCAGGGGCGACTGGGCGATTCGATCAAGTACTTTCAAAGTATCCTGGATCGCTTCCCGCGCTCCCGCTTCATCGCGGACGCCTGGATGGCGGTCGCGGAATTCCGATTCTACGAGCAACAAAACTACAAGACGTCGCTGGCCGCGTACGAAAAGGTGCTGGAGCATCCGAAGTCCAGCCTGTACGACCTGGCGCTGTTCAAGACCGCCTGGTGTTACTGGAAGTTGGGCGATACCGGCAAGTCCGCCCAACGGTTTAAGGACGTTCTGGATCTAGCGAAGAAGAAGGCCGGCAAGACGCCTCTCGAGCAAAAACGCGCCGAAGAGCTACAAGGCCAGGCCATGGAGTACCTGGTCGAGCTCTTCACCGAGGACGACACCAAGAGTGCGCAAGATGCCTTCGAGTTTCTGTCGCAGATAGGCGGCAAGGAGTACTCGCGCAAGATCCTGGCGCGTCTTGCCGAGACCGTGTTCGATCAGACCCGCTACGAACGCGCGGCGGAAGCGTACCGTCTGTTGAACACGTTGGATCCGAACGGCGTGGACGCCCCGGACCACCAAAAACGCGTCGTCGAATGCCAGCAACTTCTGGGCAATGACGCCGGTGCGGTCACCGAGATGCGCCGCCTGGCCACGGACTACGGACCGCGCAGTTCATGGGCGGCGGCGAACAAGGATCGTCCGAAGGCGTTGGCCCACGCGCGACAGATCGCCGAGGAGCAGATTCGTAGCCTTGCCAAGAGTCTGCACGCGGAGGCCCAGGCCACCGAAAAAAACAACAAGGTGATGGACAAGGAACGGTACACGCGGGCCGCCGAGGCGTACGAGTTCTATCTGGTGAACTTCCCCGACGCGGCCGATGCCATCGAGCTGCGCTACTTCCGCGCCGACATCTTGTATTTCAAGTTGGGTCGTATGGCCGACGCCGGGAACGAGTACATGGCCGTCGGCAAGAGCAAACCACCCGGCAAGTACCACAAGGACGCCCTTTTGCAGGCCATGACCGCGTTCGAAAAACTGCGCAAACCCGCCGGCGGCAGGCGCGAGATCACGGAGTCCGACCGCAAGTTCGCCGACGCGGCCGACATCTACGCGACGCTGTTCCCGAAGGACAAGGAAATCGTCACGGTCATCTTCAAGAACGGCCAGTTCTTCTTCGACTACGGCGACTATGACGAGGCGGTCAAGCGTTTCGGCCTGATCGTCGAGGGACATCCCGACGATCCGAACGCGGGCGCGGCCGGCGATCGGATCTTGGAAGCCTTGTCCAAGGCGAAGGACTACGAAAACATCGAACACTGGGCGCGGCGCCTGAAGAAGACCAAACCATTTGCCGCGAAGGCCGAACAGGAACGACTGGACCGCATGATCGTCGTGTCCGTGATGAAGTCGGGCGAAAAATATGTCGCGCAAGGGAAGTTCGCCAAGGCGGCGGAATTTTTCATGCGGGTTCCGCGCGAATATCCCAAGGATCCCAAGGCGGCGCAGGCGCTGCACAACGCCGCCACTATCTTCGAGCGCGGCAAAAGGCCCGAGGAGGCCGTGGCGGCCTACAAGGACCTCGCGGAAAAGTATCCCCAGGCACCGGAGGCCCCCGATTCCTTGTTCACGGCGGCCCACATCGAGGAAAGCATCGCGTCCTACGATCGCGCGGCGGTCCTGTACGAACAGGTGGTGGTGCGATTTCCGCAGTCGAAACACGCGGCCGAATCCCTGCGCAACGCGGGGATCTTGCGCCAGACGCTGGGGGAGAACGAAAAGGCCATCAAACATTTCGGCGACTACGCGCGCCGGTACAAGGATCGTGGCGACGCCAAGGAACTGGCGTTCCAGGTCGCCGTTGTCCGCGAGCGCCAACAGGACTGGAAGAGCGCCGCGCAAAGTTTTGACGAGTACGTCCGTGCCCACCCCGGCGACAGTCGCACCGTCGAGGCTTTGACACGCGCCGGAGACGCCCACCTGAAAGGCGGGAACGACGGGAGGGCCAAGGAAACCCTGGCGCGTGCCCTCGCCTCGGCCGGCGGTCAAGGCAAAAAAGGTGGTGGCGGTGGCGGTGGCACGGAAACCCGATACTGGGCCGCCCAAGCCCGGTACCTCCAGGGTGAGTTGGTGTTCCGCGACTACGAGAAGATCAAGATCGCCGGCAAACCAAGACAGCTCGCAAAGGTCCTCGACGAAAAAGCCAAGCTGCTCGAGCAATGCAAACAGATCTACCTGGATGTGGTCACCTATCAGTCACCCGAGTGGGCCACGGCGGCGCTGTTGCGCATCGGACAGGGGTACGAAGCTTTCGCGAAATCCATGCGCAACGCTCCCGTTCCGAAGGATCTGAATGCCGACGAAAAACAGGTCTATCGCGACGAACTGGAGAAGCTGACGGTGGTCATCGAGGACAAGGCCATCGACGCGTACAAGTCGGGCTACGGCAAGGCGTTGGACATCGGGGTCTACAACAAACACACACAGCAAATTCGCCAGGCGCTCAACCGCCTCGACGAAGGCAACTATCCCAAGGAGCTGGAAATACGCGACGGCCTCCGCGCGGGTGAGCCGCCTTTGCGCATCGGGAAACTGGAAGAGGTGCGGCGTGACCGGTAGCAGAAATGCGCGCGCGCTCTGGGCGTTGGTGTTGGCGGCCGGAATAGGTTGTGGTCACCGCGCGCCGAAACCGGGCGCGACGCCCAAGCCCATCGTCGCGGCGGTGCTGCCACAGGTGCCGGTAGAGGCCAAGAACGAGTTCGAGGGTGCGTTGCGCCTGCTGAAACTGGGCAAAAAGCATCATTCCGAGGCACGCGCGCGTCTCTTGAAGGCGACCCAACTTGATCCCAGGTTCTTCGAGGCGTGGCACAACCTTGGTTGGCTGGACGCCAGCAGGGGAAATTTCGCGCGCGCGGCGGCCGCGTTTCGCCGCGCGCTCGACATCCAGCCCGCCTCGCGCGAGACCGCGTTGGCGCTTGGTGAAACTTGGCGCCGCGCGGGTTATTCGAAGAAGGCGGCGAACCTTTATGGCGAGCGTTTAGCTGCCGAGCCGGCAGATATGGAGTTGCGCAACCGGTACATCCAGGTGTTGCGCGATGGCGGCGATCTGGAAGGGGCCATGACCCAGACCAAGGTCGCACTCGGCCAGGCCGGCGAAAATGTCGCGCAAACGGTGTTGGCGTACAACTCGCTCGGCCTCATTTACTATAAAATGGAGAAGTTCGAGCTTGCCGAGACGGCGCTGCGCAAGGCGCTGGCTCTGGACGATCGCAGCCCCTTCGTTTGGAACAATCTGGGTCTTGTCGCGTTTGCGCGCGGGCGGGATCAAGAGGCCTTCGTGAACTTCCAAAAGGCATCCGAGCTCGACCCCAAGTACGTCGAGGCGCGTCTGAACAAGGCGATTATCTTCATGGACTGTGGCGACTACAAGCACGCGCGCTCCGAACTGCAACGCGCCGTGGACGCCAGCCCCAACGACGCCAGCGCACTGGTCGCGCTAGGTGTGGCCGCGCGCGGTGATGGCAAGTTGGACGAATCCCGCCGTGCCTACGAAAAGGCGCTGGAACTGGAACCTGAACACGCACCGGCGTTGTACGACCTGGGCATCCTGTACATGGAGTTCGACAGGGATCCCGTCAAAGCACAGGATGCCTTTGCCCAGTTCATCGAGATCG
>JANOJB010000020.1:0-2689 GCA_031407985.1 Pseudomonadota bacterium
CGTTTGCTCTCGAAGTTGAAGTCCACCGACCAGTAGTCAATCCAATCCGTCCATTGCTTCGTGAGCACCTCGCGGGTGACGATGCCGTGCACATCTTTGCTCACCTTTACGATCTGCCCCTTTTCCACCACGATCCGGCTGCCCTTGTTCTTGATGGCCGCCTCCGCGTTGGCAATGGAATCCTGGGAATAGAATACGGAGAAGTCCGTCAGCTCCACCGCCACGCTGTTGCCTTTGGCGTGCGTCTTGACCTCGATGAAGGAAACATCGTGGAACACCACCTGGTTCTTCTCCACTGCCCGTTTGTCGAACACCTCGGCTGGGATGTACTTCGGCGCGATGTCAATGCCCTTGGCCCGCGCCTCGTCCAGCACGTTCGGGAACAGCCCCATCTCGAACTCGAAGCCCAGGATATCTACCTTGGTGATGTGCTTCTTGCGGCACTCCAGGATGACCTCCTCTACGAACAGCCGCGTCACCGGCAGGTTCACCGGCCCAACGGCCACCAGCCGTCCGGCTTTTTTCCCGTGGAAGCAGGCGAAGCCAGTCGTTTTCTCCGCCCGGTAGGCCCGCAAGATCAGGCCGAGGAACGCCGCCTCCTTCTCCTCAACCTGCTTGCGCTGTTCTTCCTCTCGCAGGTTCGGGTTGACGCCGATGTAGTGCTGGCGCTCGTACTTTCCCAGGTTGAGGATCTCGAAGGCCCGATAGTCCTTACCGTCAGCCTTTAATTGCCGCTGAACGCCGATCATCCGCTTGCGGGTGGTGTGGATGGCAAACTTGCCCAGATCGCTGACTATCCACTTCCGTCCCAGCTTTTCTGCTACCGCCGCCATGGTCCCTGAGCCGCAGAAGAAATCAGCGACGAGGTCTCCTTCGTTGGAGGAGGCTTTGACGATCCTTTCCAAGAGGGATTCGGGTTTTTGGGTAGGGTAATTTGCGGATTCCTTTGTCCCGCCTGCAAGATACTTTATGTCAGTCCAGAGATCACTAAGAGGAACTCCTCTCATCTCATCTAAAAACATGATTCGACATCTGCGGGTTGGTTTGCCGTCTTCACCAAGCTTTATTCGTCCATGACTATTCGGAACTTCTGTTTGTGGGGAATCCCACAATTTCTTCATGTTATCTGGTGTTGATCTCCAGCGTGCTATCGTTCCATGAAAATCATATTCTGCCATTCGGCCTTGCGGATCGAGCATGTTCTCAGGCTTGTAATATCGTCCCGAAGGGAGTTTTCGCCATTCAGAAGAAATATATTCTTCAGTATACGGTGTAAACAATTGGTTTTGTTGTGCAGATGGCGATTTTGAATAGTAGAGAATTAAATCTTTCACCCTACCAAAGCGATTCGCATGGTCATTGTGTGAAGCGATGCGTAGCCATGTTATTTCGTTCCGATGATTTGATGTAGCAAATACTTCATCTAATAGTAACCGCAAATAACTATTTACTCGCCAGTCACAATGGACATAGATACTCCCGTCCGCGGCGAGCAAATCGCGCATCAGGATTAGCCGTTCGTAGATCATGGCGATGAACGAATCCGCGCCTTTGCCCCAGGTGTCGCGGTAGGCGATTTCTTCGAGGATATTAGGCTTCTTGGTGAAGGTGTCGCCGCCGATTTCGATGTCCATCGAGAAATCCGCGCCCACGTCAAAGGGAGGATCTATATAAATGAGTTTCAGCCCACCCTGCTTTTCGATCTCTTCCCGCAGCGGGCCGTCCTTCAGCGATGATAGAATGAGCTTGTTGTCGCCCCAGATCAGCTTGTTCGTCCAGCCCTTCAGCTGGCGGCCCCGCGCATCCAGCGAGAACAAGCCCAACTGCAACGCCGTCTCTTCGGGTTTCTCGGCGCGCGGCTCGTCTACCTGCTCGATGACCTGGAACGGCAGGACAATATTGCAGACCTCGCTGGTCTTGCCGTTCCAGACCAGTTCCACCTCCCGCTTGTCCTCGAACAGCAGGAAGCGATATTTGTCGGGCAGGGGTTTTCCCGAATCAATAAAGCGCAGGATTTCCTGCTGTTCCTGTTCAGTCAGGCGTGGCATAAACATTCTCTCCTTCTCGGTGTGCTACCCGGAACCAGGTCGGTCTCGCCCAGAGCCGGCCCTGTTGCCGCAATTAGGCTTGAAGTGGTGCCTTGTCCCAGCGCGGTAACGCACTCGTCAACGGTCATGCATTCAAAGCTCTCCACGAACGCGGCACGGTTGGCCGCGAGTCGCTGATAAGAATTGTCCGAGACGCACACGATCAGGTTGCCCCGAGTCCGGGTCATTCCGACATACGCGATGCGTTTCTCTTCGCGGTCCTTATCGTTCGGTGACCACCACACGGCGGAGGGGCAGCGAGCAGCCTGAGTTGTTGGCGGACATACGAAGACGGTGACGTCGTGGGTTTCTCCCTTGACGCCATGAACTGTTTGCGCCGGCATTCCAGCAAGAGTCTGAATGTTTGCACTCGGCTGAGGCAGAAAGCCGGCGGACGGTTTGTCCCAGCCCTCTCGCTTCTGTGGTTTGAGCTTTCCCGTGACGAAGGTGAGGTTTGTGCCAAGGCCGAAGACGCTGATTTCCCCGTCAAGTATTCCGCCTGCTTGTGTGTGCCAGTCGAAAGAGTTGCCCGTCGTGGCGATTGCATTGGCCTTGAGGATGCATCGAACAGCGAGAGCTTTCCAGTCTCGCGGGTCAATGTT
>JANOJB010000021.1:0-47008 GCA_031407985.1 Pseudomonadota bacterium
TGAACGGCGCCGCGTTCGCGTGACCCAGCAAGTGCAGGACGGTCGGATCGCCACGTTGAAGGACGAAGACCCGCGAACGGTCCCGATCCAAGACGACCTGTTACCCATCCTGACAGCCTGGAAGGTGCAGACCGGCGGACGCGGCTTGCTGTTCACGCCCAATCACCCGACCCGCGGGGGGCGACCGGACATCCAGCGCCCTACCCAGTTCATCCGGGACAACACCTTGAACCTCCGCCTACGGAAGGCAATCGAAGCCTGCCCGGGTATCCCCGCGATCGGCTGGCGGCACGCCACCCGGACCACCTTCGGCAGTCACCACGTGATGGCCGGCGGAAGCCTGGAAGAGTTGCGCCTTTTGCTGGGCCACGAAGACCAGAAGACGACCCAGCGTTACGCGAAACTTCGGGTTGACCTGTTCCCCGAAACCGCATATTCCCGCGTCCGCGTCGACTTCAGCCTGCCATCCGGTCAGAACGTGGTCGAGATGCCGAAACGGGTGCCAATTGAGCGCGAATTGAGATCAGACACCACGAACAAGCGAAAGGAAAGCGCCAGTAGGTAGCAGTAAGCATTGAATCAGGCCCCGTAGCTCAGGTGGATAGAGCGCCGGTTTCCTAAACCGTAGGTCGCCTGTTCGAATCAGGCCGGGGTCACCAAGGTCAGGGCAGTCCGGGGAAAACAGTCACGTATTGGACGCTGAAGTCCGGCAGCGCGGTGACAACCTGGACGGTGAAGTCCTCGAGCGCCGTGACGAGCTGCCACTTCCCGCAGGAGTCAGGGAAAACCGTTACCTGCTGAACCTTGAGATCGGGAAGAGCGGTGACCACCTGCACTTGAAAATCGGCCAGCGCGGTGACGATACGAACCTTGCCCCAAAGATTCTGCCCGTTGAGGGTGCAGTCACACCGGACGCGCCCGCACATCGCGACGCTTCCGCCGGCGCCCCCTGCGCCCGCAGTACCTGCCGTACCACCCGCGCCGGTACCCGCTGATCCACCGCCTGAACCCCCGGCGGCCCGTCCCCCCGCCCCGCCCGCGGCTCCCGCACTGCCTCCTCGCCCGCCACTGCCAGCGCCGGCCGTGCCGCCCGATCCAACCGCCCCCGAACTACCACCGCCGCCGGTCGCGCCGCCCGAGGCCGTCGCACCTCCTGAACTGGTCGCGCCGCCCGAGGCCGTCGCGCCTCCCGAAGCGGCGCCGCCCGAGGCCGTCGCGCCACCTGAAGCCGTCGTCCCGCCCGAGGCCGTCGCGCCTCCGCTTCCCGTAGCGCCGCCGGTTCCCACGCTCCCCCCGCTGCCCGTCGCCGCGGCGTCCATGCCGGCGTCCTTGGACGCCGAACCACCGCTACCGCAGGCCAGGAATCCAAGACAACCCAACACCAGGCCAAAGCGCACCACGATTCCTTTGTTCATCGGATTCTTTACCTTTCAGGGGGCAGCCGCGGCCGCCATCCGTGTCCCACGCCGCCGTCGGAAGTATGTGAACATCGTCTGGATAATCGACGCCACCGGCACGGCGAACAGCGCGCCCACCAGTCCGTAGCTGTGTTCACCCGCGATCAGCGCGAACACCACCAAGACGGGATGGATCTTCGCCGAGTCGCCCATGATCTTCGGGTTCAGGAAGTTGGCTTCCACCTGATGGATGCCGATGATCCACACCAAAATCCACATGCCCTTCAGCAGATCGAACGTCCCCGACGAAATGATCGCGATCACCACGATCGGGATCGACGACAATACCGATCCAAAGATCGGAATCAGGCTCATGACGGAGGCCAGGCCCGCCAGCAACAGCGGGTACTTGATCTTGAAGATCAGCAACCCCACGTAGGTCAGGATCCCGTTGATAAGGCAGATCATCAGTTGCCCCCGAATCACCCCCGACAAGCCCTTGTCCACCCCCACGATGATGCGGTCGTAGTCGGCCTGATACTGCGTCGGAACCAACGATCGCAGGAACAGCCGCAGCCGGGCCATGTCGACCAGGATGAACGCCGCGACCATCAGCACCAGGACCAAGCGCGCGATTCCCCCCACGACGGCGGCGACGAATTTCTGCCCCCATTCCAATGCCCGCCGGGTCTCACCCTCCGTCGATTTCAGGCGTTCGGCGATCCAGTGTTTGATCGATCGCTCCCACTTTCCAACGCCCTCAGCTTCGGTACGGTCTGGACGCGCCGGCGCGATCAGGTATCCGCCCTCCCCGGCCGGCCTGATCTCCAACTGAACGGACTGGAGATCCACCAGCATCTTTCCGTCCGCCTGTGGCGTGATCACGATCTGATGCCGGCTCTCCGCGCTTGGCGCTCCCGCCGCATGGGAGTCGTCGCCGGGGTCCTCCGGTCCCGCGCCTTCGGGTGTTCCCGCCGTGTCCTCAACCGCGAACCGATCGTCGATCCAGGCACCGATCCGCGGCACCCATTCGCGGTTCACGCGGCTGATGGTCTGCGGCGCCTCCCGAAACATGCGGGCGAAATCGCCCGACAACTTTGGAATGAAATAGCCAATAAACACCGACAGAATCGCGATGATGTTTATGTAAAGGATTACAACTGCCAGACCGCGCGGAAACGGCCGGCCGCGAATCTTCAGCCGCTCGAATCGATCGACCAGGGGCGACAAAATGTAGGCGACCAAGATCGCGAACAGAAATGGCAGCGCGACGTCGCGGAACGCGTAGACGACGAACACGCAGAACGCCGCGAAGCCCCACAGCTTGGCGAACCGGCGCAGCCAGGCGAACGTACGCGACCCACGGGGCAGTCCCTCGGATACGGGGGCTGCCGGCGTGGGTGCCATGGGATCGGCTGGCGGGTGGTCAATCATCGGCAGTCAACCGCCACCCACCGCCCGTCGACCGCTATTCCTTCTTGGTCTTGCTGGACAAAGCGGCCAGCTTGTCGCGCATGACGTCGCCCAACGTTGCCGTCGGCGCGCCGCCCGAGAAGCCCTGCACGTCGGCCATTTCGCCGGCGCGGGTGGCGCTGCGGAACGACAAACCGATTTTTCGCTCGGCGGTGTCGATGTTGATGATCTCGGCCTTCAGTGATTCGCCGGGCTTCACGAACTGCTTGGCGTCTTCCACGCGATCCTCCGAGAACTCGGAAACGTGGATCAATCCCTCGACGCCGCGCTCGATCTCGACGAAAGCGCCGAAGTCCAGCACCTTGATGACCTTGCAGTCGACGATCTTGCCGATTGGATAGTCATAGGGAATGCGATCCCACGGATCGGCCACCAGTTGTTTGATGCCCAGCGATACCTTGGGCTTCTCGCCGTCGAAGTCGATGTTCAGAACCACCGACTCGACCTCGTCGCCCTTCTGGTACAGCTCCGACGGGTGTTTGACCCGCTGGGTCCACGACAGGTCCGATACGTGGACAAGGCCGTCGATCCCTTCCTCGATTTCCACGAAAATTCCGAAGTCGGCGATGTTGCGAACGATGCCCTTGACGACGGTTCCCGGCGGATACTTCTCCTTCAGCGACGCGAAAGGATTCGGCTCGAGCTGCTTCATGCCCAGGCTGATGCGGTTCTGACGGGGATCGATATCCAGCACGACCGCCTCGACGACGTCTCCCACCGCGACCATCTTGGACGGGTGTTTCACGCGGCGGGTCCACGACATCTCCGAGATGTGCACCAGGCCCTCGATGCCCTGCTCCAGCTCGATGAAGGCACCGTAGTCCTTCAGCGATACCACCTTGCCGCGCACGACCGTGCCGGGGGGGTATTTTTCCTGGGCGTGGGTCCAGGGATCTTCGCTGATTTGCTTCAGACCCAGGCTTACACGCTCGGTCTCCACGTTGAATTTCAGGACCTTGACGCGCACGTGATCGCCCACCTGGAACAATTCCGACGGGTGGGTCACACGTCCCCAGGACATGTCGGTGATGTGCAGCAGACCATCGATGCCACCCAGGTCGATGAAGGCGCCGTACTCGGTGAGGTTCTTGACGATGCCCTCGACGATCTGGCCTTCCTTCAGCTTCTCCAGGGTCGTGCCCTTCAACTCGGCGCGCTCTTTCTCCAGCAGCACGCGGCGGGACAGAACGATGTTTCCCCGCTTCTTGTTGAACTTGATGACCTTGAAGCGGTGGGCCTTGCCGATGAATGCGTCCAGGTTGCGGACGGGGCGCAGATCCACCTGGGATCCAGGCAAGAATGCCTTCACGCCACCGCGGATGGTGACCGACAGGCCGCCCTTGACGCGGGCGCTGATGGTGCCCTCGATCAGTTCGTCGCGTTCACACGCGCCGGAAATCTCGTCCCAAACCTTCAGGCGGTCGGCTTTCTCCTTGGACAGCACGCACAGACCGTTGTCGTCTTCGCGCGTCTCGAGGAACACATCGATCTCGTCGCCCTGCTTGATGCCGATGGTGCCGTCGGCCTGCGTGAACTCGTAAAGCGGGATCGTTCCTTCGGACTTGTACCCGATGTCGACGACCACATGGTCCTTGCCGACGTGGATGATCTTGCCGCGGACGATGTCACCTTCCTTCATGACATCGTTTTTGAGAGACTCCTCGAACAGAGCCGCGAAATCTTCTTCGCCGGGGAGCGCCCCAGAGTTCTGAGAGCCCGTAGTCATCATAGAAACCATTCGTTCCTTCGAGTCCGAGACCGCGGCGCGGCCGTCGGAGTTGTAATGGGTTTACTTGGGCGCACCCCGACCCATTCGGGGTGCCCAAAGGGGGCTGTAGATAGCTCCGCCCAGGGGTGAAGTCAAACGTTCTGGGGGCTTTCGGGGGCGTCGTCAGCCTGTTCCGACCTGCGCCGCACGATAGCGAACATCGCCTCCACGACCTGCCCAACGTCCATGCGACTGGAATCGATTTCCGCGGCGTCGTCGGCCTTGCGAAGGGGGGCTACCGCGCGCGTCGTATCGCGCAGGTCGCGGGCTTCGATCTCCGCGAGTACCGTCTGGTGGTCCGCGGGGCGTCCCGCCGCCCGCAACTCGGCCGTGCGGCGGCGCGCACGTTCCTCCGCGGTCGCGGTCAGGAAGAACTTGGCCCCCGCCCGCGGAAAGACGACCGTGCCAATGTCGCGCCCCTCGACGACAACACCCCCTGCGGCCCCCAGGCGTCGTTGCAGATCCAGCAACGCCGCGCGCACCTCGGGCAACGCCGAGACGCGGGAGGCTCCGTCGGAGATCTCGGGGATCCGAATGTCGGGCGTGACATCGGTGTTGTTGACGAAAACCCGATTGATGCCTTGGTCCAGGTGAAAGCGGATGCCCAACCCCTCAGCCAGGGCGGCCACCCGAGGTCCCGAGTCCCACGGAATACCCTGGCGCGTGGCCAGTAAAGCCATGGTTCGGTAGATGGCGCCCGTATCCAAAAGGTCGTACCCAAGGCGTTCGGCCAACATGCGCGCGACGGTGGATTTGCCGGCACCGGCGGGACCGTCAATGGCGACCACCAGTCGGTGTGCTGAAACGGGGTGCCCGGACAATGACTGGGACATCGGCGGGAAACTAGCACGGCTGGGTTTGATAGGATCCAGGTGCGTGTGCCTCGGAAGGATGATCTCGGTCGGCATTTGTACCGCGACGGTGTTCTTGGTCGGCGTCGCCGGCGGTTGCCGTCGGATCGAATCCACGGGTCCCTTGCGCGGAGACGGCCCCGTCGTGGCGCTTGTAGCCGGTACACCCATCTACGCCGCTGATGTCGCGGTCCAGATGCGCGGGCGGCGGGTCGACGCGCGACGGGCGCTGGACGACCTGGTGGTTTTTGAACTGCTCGCGCGGGCGGCAACAGACCTTTTCCTGTCCGGAACCGATGGGGCGGAGGACAAAGCCATTCAGTCCGCCAAGGTCGAGCGACTGATCGAACGGGAGATCGAGCCACGCATTGCAAAGGACGCCATAAGCGACGGCGAGGTGCGCGCACTGTACGACCGCGGCAAGACCCGGTTTGTTCACGGTCGCCTGGTTCAAATAGCCGTGTTGTGTGTCTTCACGGGCGCGCGCATGAGGGTCGAACCACGCGCCCGGGCGGAATCTAACGCCCGCGCGCTGAAGGCATACGTTGACGGTCTAGCCTCCAAGACGGCACTGGCTTTCGAGTCGATCGCGAAGGATGCCGCATGGATCGAACGCAAGGTCAGCGTCACCACGGTCTGGCAGGGCGAGGACGAGCCCTTTCCCGCGGGGGTTGGCCGCGCGGTGGCGGCGCTTTCCAAGCCCGGCGACACCACCGATTTGGTCGGCGACGAGACCGGCTACTACATCGCGCTCTACTTGTCGGAGCGACCGCCCGAGAACGTGTCATTCCCCGAAGCATCCCCTCGCCTTCGCGAGGAGATGTATGAACCCTGGCGTCGACGAAGGTTCTTGCAACTGTCGCAGGACATGTCGAATGGGCACGACATCCAGGTCTTTCCGGAGAACTTCGCGCTGCTGGCGGGCGGCGCCGCGACAAGGTAGCGACCGCGGCCGCTACCCGACTTGGATCTTGCGAAAACGCGATTGAAGCGGCTCGGCGAATTCCTTGTCGGGATGCAGGGATTTCGCCCGCGCCAGCAGAGTGTCCTCGGTCTCGATGTTCTTCGGATCGGGCAAGCAACACTCGACGGGGCAGACCGCCTGGCAGGCCTCGTGGTCGTGAAACCCGACGCATTCGGTACACAGCTTGGGATCGATGACATAGATGTCCTCGCCCTCGCTGATCGCCTCGTTCGGGCACTCGGGCTCGCAGGCCCCGCAATTGATGCACTCGTCTGTAATGAAGGTTGCCATCGGTGAGTGGGTATTCCTCCCATGCCGGGCGTGGGGATGCAACAATTGCCCGCAGGACCACGAATCGTCGATGACGATTCGCACCGGCGAGCGACGAGCGTCAGGCCGAGACCGTCGTCTCGGTCAGTACACTGGCCCGCGCCACCCGTCCGCCCGAACCCGAGCGCAGGTTCACCGAAACCAGCTTCGACACGCCTGGCTCCTCCATCGTGATCCCGCACAGGCGATCCGCGATCTCCATCGTGCGCCGGTTGTGGCTGATCAAGATGAACTGGGATCGATCCGTCATCGCGCGGACCATTTCGTTGAATCGCCCGACGTTTGCCTCGTCCAGCGGAGCGTCAACCTCGTCCAGAACGCAGAAGGGCGATGGTTTGACCAGGAAGATCGCGAAAAGCAGGGATACCGCCGTCAGCGCTTTTTCTCCGCCGGAAAGCAGTTCGATGTTCTGCATCACCTTCTTGCCGGGCGGATTGGCGACGATGTCGACACCGGTTTCCAGCATATCGGTTTCATCGGTAAGGCTGAGGTGCGCGCGTCCACCGCCGAACATACGGGGGTAGACCTCACGGAACTTGGCGTCGATCGCGTCGAACGTCTCCCGAAAGCGCTTCCGCGAAGCGCGATTGATTTTCTCGATCGCCGCCTCCAACTGACTGATGGCGGACTCCAGATCGGCCCGCTGTGTTGTCAGGAAGTCGAATCTCTTCTGCGATTCTTCGGACTCTTCGATCGCGGTCAGGTTGATTTCGCCCATGCGCTCGATCAAACCGCGCAATTCCAACATGCGCGCCTCCTCGACATCCCCGACGGCGGGCCGCATGTGGTAGTCGCCGACCACATCGATCAGCACAACATCGGCATAGCGGGCCGTGACCTGTTCCGTCAGTGAATCCCGCTTCATGGTGGCCTCCCGCCGGCGCATTTCCAGCCGCGCCAGCGTCTGGCTCAGGCGGGCCACCTCGGCACGGGACAGGCGCAGGGCGGCCTCGCGATGTCCAAGCGCGGAATGACGTTCCTCGACGGCCCCTTGGCGCTCGGCGTGAACGCGCGCGCGCGCCTCGGCCTCGGCTTGCGCCAACTCGGCTTCATCGCGCAGTTGGATTGAATCCGCGCGCAGCGATTCGGAACGCCCCAGTTCGTCCGCGATGGCCTGCTCCAGGCGTTCGATGCGCCCTTCGCTGTCGCTCTTTTCGTTGGTCAGGCGAAAAAGAGTCGACCGGGCGTGATCACGGCGATCCTGGGCCTGTGCCGCGGCAACCTTCAACGCGGTCAGTTCGCCGATCACGAGGTCGACCTTCTCGGCCAACGCGGTCGTTTCGGCCCGCAGATCCGTCACCCGCATTTCGGACGTCTCGACCATCGTTCGATCGTCGGTCAGGGCGGCCTCGGCTGCCTCCGCACGAACTTCGCATTCCGCCAGGGATCGCTGCAGGTCGGTGGCGTCCCGTTCCAGGTGGCGTCGGCGATCCTCCAAGCGACGAACCTCGTCGGACGCCCGGTCCAGATCCTTCTGTTGCGAGATCATGGCGACCTCGTCGGCGCGCAACACGGTCGACAGCTCTTCGATCGTGCGGGTCACGTCGGCCAGGTCCTGCTTGGTGGCGACATGGCGGCCAAGCGCGTCCCGGTAGTCGATCTCCAGCTTCGCGACGATCTGCTCCAGTTCGCGAATTTCGCGCTTTTGCTCCAGGACCCCGACCGACGATTCACGTGACCCACCGGTGACCACGCCGTGTGGATCAATGACCTCGCCGTCCAGGGTAACGATGGTCTTGGTGGTCTGGGTTTGCCCCCACAATTCCAACGCCCGCGTCAGGTTTTCAACGACCAGGACATCGCCCAATAGGTAGTTGGCCACGCGATCGTACTGGCGGTCGTATCCGATCAAATCCAGCAGCGGACCCCGAACGCCCTCTCCGGTCGGCCAAATTGCCTTGGGAGCACTTTCGCCGGAAATCTCGGCGTCGGTGGGGGCGAACACCGGAAACCGGGCCGGATCAACGGAAACGCCACCGCCTGCGTCGTAAACGACAGCGCCGATCGGCGCGGCCGAAATAGACATCCGCAACCCCACCGGGATGAAGCTGGACCGCCCCTCGCTGCGCGACTTCAAGAACTCGATGGCCTCGACCCCGACGTCGTGCGATTCCACGATGATGTTACCCAGGCGTTCGCCCAGCACCGCCTCGACGGCGGCTTCCAGTTCGGGCGGCGGCTGGACGATATCGGCGACGACCGCCTTGATCCCCGACGACTCGCCCTGCCCTTCGCTGTCGCGCCGCTTCTGCATGATGGCGCGAACACCCTTTTGGAAACTTTCATAGCGGTCTTGAATTTCGCTCAGGGAAGCCAGGCGCGAACGACGCCGATGAGCTTCCTCGCGCAAGGTTTCAAGCTCCAACTCGCCACGCGATACGTCCGTCCGCAAAGCGCCAAGCCGCACTTCCTGCTCGACCTTGCGGGCGCTCAGATCGCCACGTCTGGCACCAATTTCCCCGAGGCTGCCACGCAGACCGTCGGTATCGGTGCCAAGCGTTATCAAACGCTCGCCCGCAGCCGATGCCTCGGTCGCCGAAACCTCCAGGCGGCGCGCCAGATCCTCGCGTCGTGCCACGGCCGAGGCCTGTTCCGATTCGTTGCGGGCAATCCGTGCGCGCGCCAGTCCAACCTGGGCTAGCGCCGCGTCCAGATCGCGTCTGGTTTCGGCAAGGCCCCGACGCAGTTCCTCGTGCGCGCCGGCTTTGGCCTGATAGTCGGTGCCGGTCGTCTCCGCCTCTTCGTCCAGCAGAGCCAACTGGCTCTCCAGATCGGCAATCGCGGTGGCGTGGTCAGCAAGACGCGTGGTCAAACCCTCGATCTCGCGCCGGCCGGCGGCCGCGCGCGCGGATAGGGCATCCGCTTCGTTCCGGTGGTGTTCCGCACGTTGCAGACCCAGTTGGGCCTTGTTGGACAACGCGAACAGGTCGTCCTTCGCCGACGCAAGCTCGTTCATCTCGTCGGTGACCGCCAGCCGCTCGACCTCCACCGCGGCCTCTTCCACGTCCAGCGCCCGCGCGCCGTCGTCGTGGTTGGTTCGGACTTCGTCGATCTCGGTGGAGAGCGACTTCTCCTCGACCATGTGACCCAAGAAACGCTGCGCCGCCGACCACAAATCCAGATCTTTCAACTCGCCTTTGTAACGCTTGTATCGTTCCGCTTTCGCGGCTTGCAGCCGCAGCGATCGCAGGCGCCCTTCGATTTCGCTGATGATGTCGGAAACCCGCAGCAGGTGCTGCCGCGTCGATTCCATTCGGCGTTCCGCGGCCTTTTTCTTCGACTTGTACTTGGTGATCCCGGCGGCCTCGTCGATCAGCCCGCGCCGCTCCTCTGGTCGGGACGAGACGATGAACCCAATGCGCCCCTGTTCGATGATCGCGTAGGCCTTGGATCCGACGCCGGTTCCCAAGAAGAACTCCACCACATCGCGCAGGCGCGACGGAACGTTGTTCAGCAGGTAGTCGCTTTGTCCATCGCGGAACAACCGCCGCGTGACCACGATCTCCGAGGGACCGACGGCGCCCCAAGGGACGCCCCCCGGGGACACGTCACCCGGTAGGTTGGCACCGTCAAACGTCAGCGAGACCTCGGCGAATCCCGCCGGCCCTCGCGTTTCGGATCCTGCGAAGATGACGTCTTCCATCGCCCGGCCGCGCAGGTGTTTCGCCGATTGCTCGCCCATGACCCAACGGATGGCGTCCACGACGTTGGACTTGCCGCAACCGTTCGGTCCCACGATGGCCGTCACCGGGTCGTAGAAGGAGATCGTGGTCTTCTCGACGAAGGACTTGAAACCGATGATCTCGATACGCTTAATCCTCATTGGTCTCCCCGTGGTCAATTTAGATGCTGATACAGAATCCGACAGACTGACCCACAACGCGAGAAAATGTGCATGACCATACGTGACATATACCGTCACGTACCCCGTCTTCAGTATATCGGCGGACGCACGCTGTAAAGCGGCAACTTCGGCCTTCCTGCAGCTGGGGCGTCCGGCCCGGAACCCGCTTGCGCTTGGCCCTGATCGCGGTGCTAAGGTGCGCCCCGGCCATGGAAGTCACGGATATGCAGTTCGATCCTCAACAATTGATTGAGATGGGAGCCGTTCTGGGCGGCCTGGGCGTTTCCGCTGTTCTGGCCTTCCTGCTTGTTCGCAGGGCGCGCGCGGCGCGACTCCGGCAGATTGAGGGCCTGGGCAGTGCGCCGATGCCCACCACACCACGGCGCGTTGAAGGCAAGCGCCGGAAGGAAGACCGGGCCGAAGAATCCGAAAACGATGAGTTACCCGCCAGCGACTCCAAACGCGAACCCGAACGGGCGCCAGGACCCGATGGGGAGCATCCGCCTGAGTCCGAGCCCGAAGCGCCATCCTCCAAGGAGGCCGCGCCTGGAGGATCGGTTTTGCCCTCTGCTCAGCCTGCCCTTTCCGGGGCCCCCGAAGCCGCGCGGGAACCGTTCGAGCCCGCACAGATCCCGGGTTCCGATTCGTCCACCGCGGGCGCACCTCCGCGCGCCAAGAAACGCAGGGATGCCGCCGCGCTGGCGCCGGGTTTGGCCCGCACAAGATCCGGCTGGATCTCGCGTTTAGGCGAGTTGTTTGCCGGCAAACGCGAGATCGATCCCGCCCTGTTGGATGAAGTGGAGAAGGTTCTACTGACGGCGGACATAGGGGTTCGTACCAGCGACAAATTGCTGGAAGAACTGCGCGCATCGCTCTCTCGTAGAGAACTGAACAATCCCGAGGCCGCCTGGACACATCTACGCCGTCGCACAACCGAACTGTTGTCGTGGGATGCCGCAGCCGTGCGGTGGGACTCGGCCAAGCCGTTCGTTCTGTTGGTCATCGGTGTCAACGGCAGCGGCAAGACGACGACGATCGGGAAGCTGGCGGCCAAGCTGATCGCGGACGGTAAGAAGGTGCTTGTCGGCGCCGGCGACACCTTCCGCGCCGCGGCAGTGGAGCAGCTGGAGATATGGGCGAAGCGCGTCGGTGCGCCGGTTGTTCGCGGCAAGGAAGGCGCTGATCCGTCGTCTGTCTTGTTCGACGCCGTGAAGCGCGCCCGCGCCGAGGGATTCGACGTGGTCATCGCCGACACGGCCGGACGCCTGCACACCAAGACCGATTTGATGGAGGAACTGCAGAAGGTTCGCCGCGTGATTGCCAAGGCAGCCGAGGGAGCCCCCCACGAAACCTGGCTGGTCATCGATTCGACCAGCGGGCAGAACGCGATCGCGCAGGCCCAAATGTTCACGCAAGCGATGGCGGTTTCGGGTATCGTGCTCACCAAATTGGACGGAACCGCAAAGGGAGGCGTCATCCTGGGGATCGCGGATCAGCTGCGAATTCCGGTTCGATTTATTGGTGTTGGAGAGCGCGTCGAGGATCTCCGCGAATTCGACGCGGAGGAGTTCGTGGAGGCGCTTTATGAGCAGTAGACTCCCGCAAAACCGGTCAAGTGCCGTAAGTATGCGGTTTTACATTTTTTATTTGCCTGCTAAAAAAACGTCGTGATATAGTCCGCAAACCTTCACGCGTCTAAGTTAACTAATTGATATCATTAAAGTTTCTGTCAGCCACCCAACTTCCGTCTCACGAGCGAGGGAACATGAAGCGATCGGCTGTCTGCCTGTTCGTATTGATTGCCATCGGGACCTGGGCGACGGTGGCGTCTGCTGCGGGGGATGACAAGGCCAAGGCCGATAAGGAGGCCGCGGCCGCCGAGGGTGATGCCCCGGCAGGCGGTGGTGCCCCTATCGACGGGTCGGAACTGGATTTGAGCGACACCAAGGACAAGGCGGTTGACGCGGCGGGGGCTGCCGCCGTCCGGGCGTCCACGACATTGTCCTGGCAGGACATCGTTGTGGTTCCCCGCAAGCGATTCATCAAGGGTGGGCGTTTCGAGTTGGCGCCGTTCACGGGCATCTCGATGAACGACATCTTGATTCGACACTACGTATTCGGCGTCGATCTGAATTTCTTCTTTACCAACGTCTTGTGGGTCGGCCTTCAAGGCAACTACTACATCAAGGCGTTGACCGACACCGAGAGTCTGATCGGCCTTCAGTACAACCGGATTCCCACGCTGAACAAGTACCTGTACGGCGGCGCGCTGAACTTCGGTTACGTGCCGGTCTACGGGAAGTTCGCGTTGTTCAACAAGAACATCCTGCACTGGGAGATTTACGCGTCGGCCGGCGTGGGGGTGACGCAGACCGAGGTCATCCCGCGGAATCAAAGCTACGCACCTTTCAACAATACGTCGCTGACTCCGAACGTCGCGATCGGCGGTCGTTTCTTCCTGTTTGATTGGCTGACGTTCAACTACGCCGTCCGCGACTACATCATCCTGGACAAGTTCGAGCCGGCCAATCGGGGAGAGCCGTCGGATCCAATGAACCCGGCTTCCGCGCCGCTGTTCGTCAGTTCAGCGGACGCGAAGGCCAATGCGGATTCGGCGATGGTGCATAACATCATGTTCTATGTCGGGGTGGGCATGTATCTGCCGACCAAGTTCCAGTACAAGACGGCCCGGTAGCCACGAGGCGACCACGGACCTGACGTCGTCACTTCATTTCGCGACCGAAAAAGGACCATCAAATGCTGAAACGGATCGCTCTCCCGTTCTTGTTCGCGTTGACGCTTGCGATTCCCTCCATCGCCCACGCTCAGAGGAAAAGCCCCCTGGCAGACGCCCCGGCGATTCGCAAGCGGGTCGAGTTGAGAGAAACCCGGCTTGAGGTCGGCGCGGGGTTGCTGTCTACGGTCAACCAGACTTTTTATCACGGCATGATGGTCGGTCTGCGGGCCGGCTTTCACCTGACCGACTCCTTGTCTATCTCGGCAATGGGCGCGTTTGGCGTGTCGTCATTTTCGACCGGGTTTCACGGAAGGTTGGAGGAGACCCTGCGGGACGTAACGGCTGGGGAAAATCGTACCCCCACCCTCGCGGTCGCAAACTCGGGCATTAACAAGGCGTCCATGGTTTTAGCCGCGCAGGTCGAGGTCACGCCGTTCACGGGCAAGTACTCGATGTTTGGCAAGCTCTTTGCGCACTACGACTTCTATCTGTTCGGCGGTGGTGCGTTGGTCAATCTGGCGGCGGTGAACAGTCCCGCTGCGCCAGTCTGTGCCGACATGGCCGCCGCGAACGATGTCTGTGTTGCGACGGGCATGAAACCTGGTGGGACCTTCGGTGGGGGTTTCCACAGCTTCTTCAACAACTTCGTGGCGCTGAACGCGGAGTTGCGGACGGTCATGATCAAGGACAACCCCGCGGGCCGGGACGTGAACGGGGATATGGACGTGAACCTTGGCGACCTTACGTGGACTCCTCACGTGATGGCCAGCCTTGGGGTCACTTTCTATCTTCCGACGATCGCTCCGATCTCCAACTGAGGTTCCGGCCGTGTCCGCGCCGAAAGACCTGCGGGGTGTAGCCGCGTCGACCAAGAAGAAGGTCACGTTGTATTTCAACGCACCCATGCTTGCCGAGACCCAGAAGGAAGCTATCCGACAGGACCGCTCCATTTCATGGATCATCCAGGCAGCCTGGCGCAGGGCCCGGGACGAGATTCGAAAGCTTCCGGCGGTTGGCCGCGTGGACGGTCAGGAACCAGGGCCGGACGCTGCGGATGATCCGGTCCGGTCCCCGGCTGATTCGGACTGACCGCGCCTGTTTAGACTCGCGCCTCTCGCCGACAGTTCTCAGGGACAGGGGTCCGCGACAGGCAGTTTGGCGCTGAGCAAGAAGCACCTGAGAGAGGAATCGTTTCCGCGGATGTCCGTGTAGTAGATGGACACGCGGTCCCCTTCCGTTCCGTCCATCGGAGGTGCCCGGTAGCTTCCGTCCGCAGCCGCGCGAGCGATCACGCCCCCGTTCCGATCCTGGTCGAATAAATAGTAGGTCGCGTTACCGGCCAACGGGTCGGGCTCCCCGCTTGCGATCCAGACCTGCCTGGAAACTCCGCCTGCGTCCATCACCAGTTCGATCGTGAACGCCGGGGGACCGGGATCGGGGGGTGGAACCGGAATGAAGACGGGCCCACAGGCCCACATCACGGCCGCCGCGATACAGCAGGCCGCCAGACGCGTCAGGCGGGCGCCCAGACAGAGGCGGGGGGCAGCAGGCAGGTTCATCCGGGTGATGGGTACAGCAAGCCCTGGGCCTCGGCCAAGACTTGATTCACCGCCTCTTTGGCTCGGGTTGGCGTCAACATCGTTGGCAGGCCGCGACAACTTGGTTCCCTTCAGCCGATCTGATAGCGCCGCATCTTCTTCTGAAGGCCGAAACGGGACAGGCCCAATGCCTCGGCGGCGCGGGTCTGATTGCCGCCCGAGCGGGACAGTGCCTCGCGCAATAGGGCCCGTTCCAGGCGTTCGACGCGGGGACGCAGGGTCAGGCTGTCAGGATCCTCCAGCGTCGTCAGCGCGGCTTCAGCGTTGCCGGCGATCTGTGGCGAGAGATCCGAAACAGTGATCCGATCGCCCGACAATGCGACTGCTCGCATGATCTCGTTCTCCAGTTCGCGCACGTTGCCGGGCCAGCGGTAGGCACCCAGGCGCGCCATAGCGTCGGGATCGACACGTTTGTGAGGGACAACCTTATCGGGAGTTTGGTCGGACGTCTTGCCCAGCGTCTTGCCCAGCATCTTGCCTAGAATATGTTCAACGATCGCGGGGATATCCTCGCGGCGGTCGCGCAGCGGAGGCAACAGGATCGGAGCCACCGACAGCCGGAAGAAGAGATCTTGCCGGAATTTTCCCTCCTCCACCATGCGACCCAGATCCCGGTTGGTGGCCGCGATGATGCGTACGTCGACCTTGCGCATCCGTTCGCTTCCCACGCGTCGCAGTTCCCCGGCTTGAAGTACGCGCAACAGCTTGCCCTGCATACCGGGCGACATTTCGCCGACCTCGTCCAGAAACAGTGTTCCGCCGTCGGCGACCTCGAACAGACCCCGGCTGTCGTGATCGGCACCGGTGTACGCGCCCCGGACGGCGCCGAACAACGTGGACTCGAGCAGGGTCTCGGGAATCGCGGCGCAGTTCTCCGAGACGAACGGGCGATCCCGGCGTGGCCCGTTGAAATGCAGGGCCCGTGCGACCAACTCCTTCCCGGTTCCGCTCTCGCCCTGGATGACGACCGGAAGCACGGTGTCGGTCAGGCGATCGAGCAGGCGAAACAAATCGAGCATGCGCGGCGTACGCCCCACGATGTTCCGATAGTCGTAGCGGATGGCCAGCGCCTCTCGGTTCTCTCGCAGCTCTTGTTTCATGCCGACGAGCTCTTCCTTGCGAACGGCCAGCTCGCCTTCCAGACGTCGATTCAGGACCTCGATCTGCCGTTCGCGGCGCCGTACTTCGGTCAGCAGGCGCGCGTTCTCGATCGCGATCCCCGCCTGTTCGGAAAAATCGAGCACCAGCTGAACATCGTCGTCCCCGAAGGCCCCTTTGCGAAGGCGATTGTCGACGTACAAGGTTCCCACCGCGCGGCCCTTCACATGGAGAGGCACGGCGAGGACCGAGCGTAAATGCAAATCCGAAACCGACAACGCCTCGCGAAACCGGGGATCGCCGGCGGCGTCTATCGTGACGATCGGTCCACCGCCGGCGGCCGCCTGACGGGCGATGGATCGCGACAGATCGAACGCTCCGGTCTCCAGTGTCTGCTGATCGATATTGCGGGCGACTTTGACCGTCAGTTCGCCCTTTTCATCTTCCAACAGGATAAATCCGCGCTCGGCCTCGGTCAGTTCGATGACCGTGTCCATGATCAACTCCAGCAGGCGCGGCAACCGCAGCTCGCTGTTCAGTCGTTTGTTGATCCTGAGCAGGCGGCGTAGCCGATCCTCCGATCGGGCCGAACGCGCCGCCCGCGCGCCGGCCCCCGGATCGTCGCCGCCACCGACAAGGCGCGCGAGATCGCCCAGAAAACGCGCGTCCGGGTCCTGTTCAATGCCGGCGTGATGGTCGATGGGTGTGGACATGCGGATCTCCTCGAACAGGCGGCGAGCGGCGTGGAGCGAGGCGGATGCTTCCGCTGCGCGACCCGCCCGGTGAAAAAGGCGGGCCGCCGCGAGCGCCCCCCGGAAAGCGCGCGGCTTGCGGCCCGCGCCGTCGGCGATTTTGGCGTCGGCGTCCACGGCGGGGGCCAGTCGGAGGACGGCATCCACGTCGAGGGCCGGGGCAACCAGGAGGATCCGCGCGCGTGCCAGGCGCAGCTCCGCCGCGGTTCTCGGGTTGCTGGCGCCGGCTTCGGCGCCGACCTCGATGCGATCGAGAATCGCGTTGGCCTCACTCGACCGATGGCCGCGTGCCAGAAGCTCGGCGCGCGCCAGGTCGGCGGCTAAGCGGATGCCTGTGCCCGAGCCGGATGGTTGGGCCGCCCGCGTGAAGAGGTCCAGCGCCTCGGTTTCGTTTCCCTCTCGCAATGCCAGTTCGCCCTCTAGATACGTCATGGAGGCGTCCGAAAACGTCGCGCGTCCGGCGATCTCGCGGCGTAGGCGGCCAAGCATCCCGCGCGCGCCAGCCAGATCGCCAATCTCGGCCAGCAACATTCCCGCGTTGAACAAGGCCGTTCCCAATTCGGCGGTCGCACCCAGGCGGCCCAAATCTCGAATGGCACGATCCTGCATCAACAACGCCTCGTCGTACCGACCGGCCTCGGCGGCCAGTGCCGCCACGTTCAGCGCGATGGCGGCAACCGTGTGGATGTCGCCGGCGGACTCGGCATCGGGTAGCGCCCGGCGGTAACCTGCGAGGGCGGCCAACAAATCTCCGGAAAGATGATCAAGAAGCGCCGCGAGGTACGACGTTCGGGCCGGGGGAAGTCTTCGGGTGGCAAGATCGGCATGCAGGCGCCGGGCGGTCTGAAGATCGCCCACGTAGGCATGAGCCAGCAACACGGACTCGATCGCCACGGATCCGGCGGTGGGATCCGTGATGAACGGACCAGCGACGGCAATCGCTTCGGCGAATCTGCCCATCGAGACCAGGACGCGGGCCAGGCGGGCTCGGGGCAAAACCGTACCTTCTTGTACGGCGCGTGGTGCCGCATCCGCGATCGCATGTTCGAGAGTCCGCCGCGCGCCCTCCAGATCTCCGGCACGAGCCATCAGCCAACCCTGTCGTTCGATCAGGCGCATCTGATCAAGTTCCGATATCAGGGGACCGGGGGCAGCGGAATCCAGAAAAGCCAGCGCGGCCTCGGCGCGGCCCTGAAGCGCCAGTGCCATGGTCAGCAACAAACGCTGGTCGACATCCAGACTTCCTGGGTCAAGTCGCGCCGCCTCCTCGAGCCAACGTGCCGCCAGCACCGGGTTGTCGGGAGACAAAACCAGTTCACCTTGCGCGGCCGCGTGGAAAGCGACCGCCGCCTTGTCCAACTGCCCCAGTGCCTCCAGGCAGATTCCCCGACGGCCGTCTGGGTCGGGGAGCTGCCTCAGTGCCCGGCGCGCGACCTCCTGGAGATCCGAATCAACCAGGGCACGCCGCACAACGGCTTCATGCGATCTGCTCGGAAGGGCAATGTCCGGGCTGTCGCCCCACACCCATCCCGCGGCCCGCGCCGCATCGACACGCGCGGCCCATGGCGGATCGCCATCTGCGGCTCGCGACGCCCAGGGTCTTGCGCCCCGCAGGTCTTCGACGAAATCGTCAACGTGATCCCTGGGAGCACGGGTGACGCCGAGGCCAAGCGCGATCTCCGCCAGCAAACGCCGCACGGGACCGGGAAGCCGCCGCAGGGAGTTTTTCAACAGTTCCTCGAAGCCAGCTTCGGGCGTTGGTACGAAGGTATCGGATTCGTTTCGACGCGTGACCTCGACCAACTGGCGACAGAGGACGGCGGCGGTCGCAGCGTGGCCGGCGGAGGCCCCGGTCACGCGGATGATGGCTGCTTCTGGCGGCGACTCGCCAAGGGCACGAGTCGCCAGCGATTGGACGTCGTTTGCGGATAGAGGCGGGAGCGAGAGATCCAGTGCTCCCACGCGGGAGAGTGCTTCCGGCACGGCGATCAGAAGCAGCAAACGCCCAGACGTCGGCGCGCCCGCCATGAACGACGCAAACGCGGATTCGTCGGGCCCAGGAGACAACGCCACACAAAGTGGATCCTTGGCGACGCGGGTCTCAAGCGTGGCCGCAAGGCGCGCGAACCTTTGCTGTCGCGCGCGGAGAGGATCGTCTCCCGAGATCGACGCGTGGTGGTCCGGGGATCGTTGCGCCGCCACGCCCAGCCAGTCCGTCAGCGCATCCACTGAACCCCGAAAGACGGTCACGGGAGCTGCCGATTCCGCGATCTGGGCGATGGCCAAATCCTGCAGCGCCACGTCGATCAAGGCGCGACGTCCGGATCCCTCGGCACCGACGATCGCGACCACGGTATGCGGAGCCGCCCCATCAGCCAGACGATCAAGGACTCCTTTCAGTCGGGCCCGTTCGGGGGAGCGGCCGACGAAGATCCCGGCCAGGGGATCTCCCGCGGGGAACGGGGGCAAGATGGCGGGCTCGGACGACGGAAGCGGCGCCAGACGGGCAATTTCTCGCAGAACGACCCGCGCGGACGAGGGCCGGCGCTCGGGGGCGGTCTGAAGCAGTCGATCCAGCAGGGCTTCCCATGCATCGGGAAGACCCGGTCGAACCGTCGACAGGCGAGGCGCCGGGGCGGCCAACATGCGCGCCGCGGCGGGCGCCCCGGTACCGAATGGTCCCGCGCCGGACCAGGCCAGGAACAGCGTCGCACCAAGGCCAAACAAATCGCTCAGGGGACCGACGCGGCCGATCAACGCTTCCGGCGCGGCGAATCCCAGAGTACCCACCGCCGCCCCTGTGGACACCATGCCCGCAGCGCCATGATCGATCAAGACCGCGCGTCCGTCCGAGGCAATGCGCACATTCTCGGGCGAGACATCCCCGTGAATGACACCCCGTCCGTGCAGATACGCGAGCGCGTCTGTAACCTCGCGCGCGGCCCTGGTGAACAAGGCACGGCGGCGCCCTTCGTCGGCAATTTCCGCTATCGAAGCGATCGAAGCCCCCTCGACCAATTCCGTCACCAGAAACAGGCGCCCCTTGTCGCGTCCCAGATCAAGCGCGCGCACGATCCCGGGGTGCTGCATGCCGGCCAGGCGTTCGAACTCAGAGCGAACGCGATCAAGAACGGCGGGAGAAGCGTCTCGAAAGAGTTTCAGCGCGCAGGTGGCGCCGGTGTTCTGGTCGACGGCCGAAAAGGTGTCGCCCTCTCCTCCCCGGCCAAGCCTGGCACCGATCAGATAGCGGCCCGCGACCAGCGCCACTGGAGATGCGCCGATCGGGACTGCGGGGAGCCGTTTGTTTCCCAGCCTGCCAACATAATTGGCTCGACCCATGTCATGTATCTTATCGTAAAAACTTAACAATACAACGTAGACACGTGTTGGTTGGCAGGCAAATGGGGCCTGTCTTCTATTTGCTGGCAGCGTCCGATCGGCGATCGAGCCGGCGTTTTGCTTCGGCGGCAAGCGACCTGATTTCTTCGTCATCGTGGCTGGCGGCCACGAAGGACAAGTAATCCGCTGCCTCTTGCCCACCGAGAATCGCGATGGCTTCCAATATCTTGCGCATCTCGTGCCGGTTTCGAAGCGAACGGTTCTGGGTCAACTCCTTGACCGCGCGGCGTTCTCGAAGCGCGATCAGGGCGCCGAGCGCGGCGTCGCGCGTTTCCTCGTGATCGTCTTGAAGCAGCGCCAGCAGGGTCGGAATCTCGTCTCGCAAACCTCGGGCTCCCGCGAGGCGGATAGCCTCCCCCCGCAGTGCGCCCCCGTCACCTGTGATTGCGGCGTGAATCTGGGCCGGCGGGGCCGTGGTCAGGCGCCTGCGTCCCAGAAATCGCGACAACAGGTCGGTCACCGTCCTTTCGGCGATCTGCTGGCCGATTCGCTGGCGATCAAAAGCCGGAGTCAGGTCGTAGGTTTGCTCCCCACCCGCGGAGAGTTCTTCAGTGATGGCACCAGGGGCGGTCGAGGGGCGGGTTGAAAGGCGAAGACGAGCCCCGGCGCGGACAATGCCTTTGGCGTCGACTTCGGTGCATTCGAACCCCACCTGGCCTTTCACCCGCAAGACGGGGATCTCCACGGCACCCCCGTCTTCAGCGGGCCCCTCGACCATGTCGGACGCCAACAGCATGCGGCGCACGACGCCCGCGACGGCGTCGATGTCGAGGGAGCCGCCGATACCCGAGCCCACCGACGCGTCCTGAATTTCGATCGTTCCCAGCCGAGGTCGCGGCGGTGACGGAAGCGATCCCGATCGTCGACAGGCGCCCCCGAACAAGCAGGGCACGACCACAAGCAAGCAAAACACGGCCCCCAACGAGGGAGGGTGCCCCCGCGCCCAAGTGCGGCGAGATTGAATGAGAGTCGCTCCGGGGTTCATTCGAAACGTTGTGGCCGTATCATCCGAGCCGTTTGGTCAAAGTGATCAGATCGTCGCCTGGGCGGTAGAAGCCTTCGATCAACCCGACGCGCTGGTATCCGGCGCGCTCGTAGAAGCGAACCGCGCCGCCCTCCCCCTCCAGACTGGAGGTTTCGATTCGGATCGTGGTTGCGCCTCGCGCCGCCAGGCGGCTTTCGGTTTCGGACACCAACGCACGGCCGACGCCACGTCCCTGGGCCTCGGGCGCGACAATGATCCAATAGACGTCGAAGGTCGCCAACGTCATGGGGGTCGCGCCGAAGCAGATGTATGCGATCGGACGCGGCGCGGGAGGAGTCGCCCCGTACGGTATTTCGACTGTCGACGCTACCGGTGCGTCGACTGCCGGAACTGCCCCTGGCGGCCCTTCGACGATCAGGGCCTCGTACGTATCAGCCCGGCCGAGCGCCGCGTCGAGCAGTTCGAGGGCGCATGAGACCTCCTCCGTCCTGAAGGGGCCTCGCGCGATTAACGCTGCGACGGCGTCGCGATCGGGCGGCAAGGGGGAGCGTATCCGCATGGTGTCGCCTTGAAAGTGCGAGATCGAGTATCCGAAGGACCACGTCATCATACGTCAGGCCGGCGGCCTGTGCCGCCCGCGAAAAGCCGCCCGCCTGATGTGACAGATCGCAGTTCGGGTTCACGTCGATCACGTATGGGGTTCCGTCGGCGTGAAGGCGGATGTCCACCCGACCGTAGTCTCGAAGCTCAAGCGCCTCGAAGGCGCCACGGGCGGCTGCGGCCACCTTCTCTCGGAGGTCAGTCGGCAGTTCGCAGCGTACCGGCTTGGTGCCGGCGTACTCGACCGAACTCTCCACCCATTTGCCCTCGAACGACACGATCCGAGGTCGATCAGCGGGCAATGCCGAGAAATCGATCTCGAAGAACGGCAACACGTCAGGGGGGCCACCCACGCGGCCCAAAAGCGAAACGTAGATTTCGCGTCCTTCGATGTAACGCTCGACCAACGCGGGTTGGCGGTATTGGGTCACCACATGGGCGACGCGGACGTCGCGTGCCGCGGCCGTTGTCACGACCGACTCGCTGTAAATGCCCACCGACGCGTCCTCGCGTGACGGCTTCACAATCTGGGGGAACGCCAGATCCACGGGCTCGTCCGCCCGGGACACCAGTGCCGCCTCGGGGGTCGGCACCTTGCGCGCTCGGAGGATTTCCTTGGCCTTGTGTTTGTGCAGCGCCAACGACAACGCGAACGAGCCCGAGCCCGTGAACGCGATACCGTCTTTTTCCATCAGCAATGGCAACAGCGGTTCGAAGCGGCTGTCGCCGCAGATGGATTCGCACAGATTGAAGACGGCGTCGGGCGCCAGATCTCGAATGTCAGTCAGTGTCACGCCCACATCATCGTGGACGCCAAGCGCGGTGACCGAGAATCCGTGCGATTTGAGCACAGCCACAAGGTGATTGGCCACGTTCTCGACATCCTCGCGGGCCTTGTTCTCGGGATCCGCTTCGGCGCCCTCGAAATCTCGGTTGTAGACAACGACGATTCGCGGCTGGCTTGATCCCGTCACGCGTTTTCTATTCTATGGGTCCGTTTCCGTATTGCAATTCGGAAACCGCTTCGCTTGGCGCGAAAGCGATTCCGAGACGCGCGCCGAGCGCTTCTGCCACACGCGGCGCGAGCTCCCCCGGGCTGGGTGCGGACCCAGAAAGCGCGCGAACCGAAGTCACGTCACAACCAGCCAGACCACAAGGAACTATCAGTTTGAAAGCGTCGAGGTCCGGATCCAGGTTCAGCGCAAAGCCATGCATCGTGATGCGGCGCTGGATGTTGACACCAAACGCGCAAATTTTGGTCTGTCTTCCAGGGGGGCCGACCCACAAGCCCGGCGCCTCCGGCCGATAGGCGGCGACAATGCCAAGCTCTCCCAGAACGTCCGCAAGGGCGAAGGCCATGCCCTCGACGTAGGCACGCACGCCGGTTCGCAGTCTGACGATCGGGTAGCCCACCAGTTGTCCGGGGCCGTGATAGGTGACGTCCCCACCTCGGGAAGCCTGCACCAGGCTGATCCCGCGACTTGCCAGCGCTGATTCCGAATGCAGGACGTTGGCGGTCTGGGCGCTGCGGCCCAGAGTGATGACGGGATCGTGTTCCAGAAGCAGCAGCGTTTCGGGCGCGCGTTCACCCAAGATCTCGCCGCGCAGTTGTTCCTGCGCGAAGGCGGTTTCGGCGAACGGCACCCGGCCGAGCCAGCGCCAAACCCCCACCGGCGCGAGGGTGTTAACCCTCGGCCAGTTCGGAGAAGAAATCGGCGTCCACGAAGTCGACATTCAACACCGCGGGTAGCACACCGACGCCATGACGCGCGCAGGTCTCGGCCATCGCCGCCCCATCGGCGATTTCCAAGGGGGAACCGGATTGCTTCCATTCGGAGATGGCGTCTTCGGCCAGACGCCCGGCAAGCATCAGGAGACCTTCGTCCTGGCCGCGAGCCCGGATTCCGGCACGTAGCTCGCCGATGGTGCGACGGCCGGCTGAACTGCCCCCCGGACGTAATCCAATCAGACACTTGGACGGACGCGATCCCCGACCACGCAGGGCTTCGACGTAGATCGTTCCCTCCACCCGCTTCACGAAGGTCGTTGGTCCGAAGCCCTCGCGCTGAAGGAGGACACGAGCCAACGCCTCGAATGCGCCAGGCGGAAGCTCGGCGACTCGTTTTTCAAGCGCGGCGAGTGTCCGCTCGCGCAGGGCACGTCGTGCCTCGCCGAAGACCTGTTCGGCCTTTTCCAGTTCTGCATCCGGTGGTCGGCGAGCCAACGTGTAAAGCCCACTGCCCGCGGCCCGCACACGTGGCCGCATTCCGTTGCGGAGCCGATCTTTTGGCTCGGCGGCGAGCGAGGTTCGAATCACCCGCCACGCTTCGTTGGGTTCGCCGTGAATCAGTCGCCGCCGTATGGCGCTGTCCGCAATCTGACGGACATGAACGCCGCGTCCGGGCGGCTGTCCGCGCAGGACCTCAATAGCGGCTTCCACGGGAGCCATGATTCGTCGCGCCTGTCCGGCGGCCGTTCCAGATTCTGCCGGAGCGCCACCTTCGCTTGTCACGGGCGGGGACGTTTCAGCCCCGTTTTCCTGCACCACGGCCTGAACACGGGCGCCTTCAGGTGGCGACTCGCCGCCTGTTTCGGCGCCACGGGCTCCTTCCGGTCCATCCCCTGCGGGAAGCTCCCCCTCGGCGCCTCCGCCACGCCGCCGACGGCGACGGCGCCGCCGTCGGCGCGCCAGATCTTCACCTTCGGCGGTCTTCGCTCCCTCCGCGGATTGAGGCGCGGCGAAAGCCCCGTCGTTGTCGTCACCCTCCGCGTCGTCCTCGGAGTCGTCCTCTCCGTCGTCGCTTGCATTTTCCCCGGCGCGCCCCGAGACAGTACCGCCTTCGTCGCTGTTGGTCCGGTCACGCGCGCCAGCCACAGAGCCGGCTACGGATCTCGCGTTTGCATTTCTATCCGCGTCGTCATCATCCGCGTCGTCATCCGCGGACGTTGTTTCGTCGTCTCCCTCAAGAACCCCGGTTTCGGCCAGGGCCGCTGCCCGTGCCTCGGCCGAAAGGCCACCGGCCGCCGGTTCATCCGGCTCGTCCTGATCAGAGCCTTCGCGGGAAGTTCCTAGCACCGGAGACTCGCCTTCATTTGCCCCTTCTGGTCTCCCCGCGCGAGGCGCCTCCTCTTTAGAGCCCCCCCGACCGCGACCGCCACGGCGTCGGCGCCGCCGGCCACGTTCCTCGTCACCAACTTCCCCGGCACGTCGTTCAGGCGGCTTCTTGTCGTCTTTCCTGACTTCCTTCTTATCGCCAGCCTTGTCGCCAGCCTTGTCGTCTGTCCGCGACGGCGCTTCGTCCCGGGCTTTTTCCTCGGGAGGCATTTCCGGATAGCGAAGCAATCCAAATACCCCGGGCTTAACCCGTACGAAGGGATTGCCGGGGGCCTTCTTGACGGCCGCCGTTAGCTGCGTCTGCATCGTTACTTCCGGGGTGCGACCGACGAAGGTCAACAGCTTCTTCGTCATTGCCCGTTCGGTTAGTTCTTTGAAATGCAGAGGCTTTCCCTCGCGCTTCAGCACCTCGAGCGCTGCCTCTGTGAACGTCATGGCGCCCGTCTTTACCATAAATTTTGACGCACGGGTGGCAGCGGGTTACCCGTGGAGCATGATGAAGAACCGCAAGATCGGCGTTCTCCTCGGTGGATTGTCGGCCGAGCGTGATATCTCGCTTCGATCTGGCGAGGCCATCCTGGGGGCGCTTTCCGAGCGCGGATACGACGCCTGCCCCATCTTCGTCGATCGCGACGTCGATTTGGTGTTGCGGCAGGCTCGCATCGACGTCGCCTTCCTGGCGCTGCATGGTCGTTATGGTGAGGATGGGTGCATTCAGGGACTGCTGGAATTGTTGGGCATCCCCTACACCGGATCGGGCGTACTGGCTTCGGGCCTTGCCATGAACAAGGCAAAGGCCAAGGAGATCTTCCGCTGGCACAATCTGCCGACCGCTCCGGGATACGTGATCGATGCCGCCGGGAATCGGTCCACCGCCGGCGCATTCGACAGCGCGGGTGCTGGGGATGTTGCGAGCGTGCACGGCTCGTTCGGATTTCCCGTGGTGGTGAAGCCCGCCGGCGAGGGATCCTCGCTGGGGGTTCAGGTGGCCCGGGACGAGATGGAGCTGGAGGCGGCGATCGAGGAAGCCTTGCGTTTCGACGACGAGGTGTTGGTCGAGCGATTCATTGAGGGCAAGGAGATCTCCGTCGGTGTACTGGACGGCAAGCCGATGGGGGCGGTTGAAATCATGCCGCGACGTGGACTTTATGACTTCCAGAGCAAGATGAGTCCCAGCCGATCGGACATCTACTTGCCGGCGCGGCTTTCTCCGGAGCGGTACCGATCGGCCCTGCGCCTGGGAACGCTTGCCCACGAAGCCCTAGGCTGCGATGGCGCCACGCGCGTCGATCTGATTGTCAGCGAGCGGGGCAACGAGGTCATTCTGGAGGTCAACACGCTGCCAGGTCTGACGCCGACCGGGCTGCTACCCAGAATCGCCCAGGGGGCGGGGCTGTCTTTCGCCGATTTGATTGAAGAGATTCTCGCGGGCGCGAGGCTGAGGGCCCACGGTCATCGCCGCGATCGGCGAGCGCTCGGAACCACCTTCGACGGGCCCGAGCGGCGCGCCGGATTCCTCTCGGAAGCCCACTGAGGCGGTCGCTGACGATTCGAGATTGACGAAGACGGTCACAACCGCTCGTCGAGATTTGCGATTTCTTCTGTCGCTCGGCTACGTGTCCAGGAGCACAGCGCGCAGGGCCCGAGCAATCTGGGCGACCAGGTAGGGTCAAGTTCGGGGCCAATGGGGACGATTGTGGCACATGTATGTCACGCTCATTTGGGGGGAACCTGTGTCTATAATCAGGGCAATCATGATTCCGTCAGCTTGCGCGCGCACCTGTGTACGGCGGTTTCCTCGGCTGTTGGCGTCAGCCGGGCTGCTGGCCGGCTTGGTGTTTGTCGCGCCCCGAAGCGCTGCCGCGTCGATCATGATCGCCCTGGATTTGCCCGATTTGGTGTTGCAGGCCGATCACATTGCCGTGGTTGAGGTTGGGTCGGTGCATGCGGCCTGGGACGATCGACATGAACGCATCTACTCGACCATCGACCTCAAGGTGATCGAGCGCTGGAAGACCCCGCCCGCCGGACCGTCGGGGTCATCCCTTCAGTCGACGCCGGTGGTTCAGTCGGATCGCCTGACCGTGGTTCAAGCGGGGGGAACCGTGGGGGATATCAGCATGACGGTCATGGGGATGGGAACGTTCATTCCCGGCGAGCGGTCACTGGTCTTCCTGCGCGGTCCGATGGCGCGGGCCCAAGTCATCGGCATGACCCAGGGCAAACGCACGTTGCGGTACGAATCGACTTCGCGAAATTGGCTGGTGGCGCCGCCCGATTTGCGGCAAGCGAAACTGGTGCGGCCCCCCACCCTGCCCGGTTCGGCCGTCACATCCGCGCCGGGGGCGACTTCGTCTCGGGTGACACCGCCCCCACCGAATTCTCAAGCCCCGCGTTTGCAAAGCCCACGTTTGACAGGTGCCCGAGAGATGCCGCTTGACGATCTGCGCGTCGAGGTCAGAAGGCTGCTCGGGACCGGTCTGCCATGAGCCGATCTTCGATCGGGATTCGAAGGCGTGTGCAGGTGTCGGTGCTGGCGGCGGCGGCCATTGGTGCTTTTCTGTCGTTCACCCTGCCTGCGGTGCCGGCGTTTGCGTACGTGCGATACCGATCCGAATCCGACTGCCCGTACGCCTGGCGTGCCAGGTCGATTCCCGTTACGGGGTATCCCCAGGGGCTGGCCGGCATGACGGTTGAACAGATCACGGCAGCGGCCTTTGGGGCGGCCGCGGTCTGGAGCAAGGGCGATCCGGCGTTGGCGGCCTGCACCGATCTCGATCTCAAGGTGACCATGAAACCGTCGGCCGCGAAGCCGCCGGCCGCGAAGTATGACCATGTCAACAACCTCGTGTTCCTGGCGGATAATTGGTGCCCCCCTGAAACCGTTGGGACACCGGATTGTCGCGCCGCCGCGGCCCTGGCGATCACGTCCGTGTTCGCCAAAACGTGGGGCGAGATCGTGGACGCGGACATCGAGGTCAACGGCGTCAACTTTGTGTGGGGCGATCTGCTGGGATCGACCGCGGCGGCCGGCAGTCAGGATCTGCAAAACGCGCTGACCCACGAACTCGGCCACCTGATCGGCCTTGATCACACCTGCTTGTTGGATCCAAAGCCCGACCCGGTGTTGGATGATGCCGGACTGGTTGTCCCGCTCTGCATCAGCGCATCGGAAGCCGTGCGCGCGACAACGATGTTCGCATCCGCGGATCCCGGGGACACCACAAAACGAGATCTGGATCCCGATGATCAACGGGCGGTGTGCGAAACCTATCCGCGGGGAGTCGCGGACCCTTTGGTCTGCGCGGCACCGGACCGCGGCGGATGCGGAATCGCGTCGGTGGCCTCGAGCGATGAGATGTGGTCGATGGCGCATTGGCTGGGTTGGGGGGGGGGCGCATCCGCCCTGGCGTTGGCTGCATTCGTGGCGGGTCGGCGCCGCGCGCGCCGGCGCTAGCGATGATCACCGCGGGGGCCCTGCCCGGCCGGCGGCCTTAGCTTCTTTCCAATTCGAGGCGAAGATCGCGGACCGACGCGTCGCCCAGCGAGGGCGCCGAGACCACATCGACCACCTGTTCCAAAGGTCGATATCCGACCGCGCGGACGTGCAGGGTCCATCGTCCTGGTGTCAGCCTGCGCAACTGAAATCGAAGCGGACCCCCGGCGCGTCTGCGTTGGCCCAGATCGGGAAAACGCGCGGAGGTTCCGCTCGGTCCGCGCGCGTCGATCTGGAATGCGGGCACCGGTGCCCCTGTGATCCGTTCGTGAACTTCACCGTCGATTCCGCCTGGAATAGGAACCTCCACGCTGACCGGCCTGGCCGGGGATGTCGCGGTTAAGGAATCGATGACCTGGCGGTACGGCGGATAGACATCGTGAGAAACGTCGAGGCTGAGGGAGCCAGCGGAAAGGCCGTTCAGTTTGAAGGCGCCTCCGGCGTCCGTGACCGCGGTGGCCCGCGGCGATTCTTCGATCGTGCTGGGCGCTGGTTGGCGATCACCACCTTTCGTGGATGGATCTCCGATTGCGCGCGCTGAGATCCGCGCGCGTGCCAGGGGACGTCGCGCGGTGTCGCGCACCACGCCCTCAATCGTCAGGTCGCCTCCTTTTAAGAACTTCAACGTCACGCCTTCGGGCGGAATGCCGGTCGCTTTCACGTGGACCGTCGCCGTGGTGTCTGCCCTGCCCTTCGCCGACGCCGTCAAGCGGTGTTCCCCCGCACCCAGCGGCAACGTGAAGCTGCCGTCGTCCGCGGTTAGCGCATACAGTCCGGTGCCACCGCTGGTGGGCGAAGATACTGGGGTCGCGGTTACCCGCACCGCTCCCATCGGTTGGCCGTCCACGTCCAGTACGCGTCCGCCGATCTGGTTTGCGCTCTGAAGGCGCAACGTGCCCACGTCCAGTGTTGCGCCGGGCGTCAAGGTGACGGGTGCCGTTCGCAGGGGAATCGACGACGGACTCAGGACCTCGATACGCACGCGTCCCGGGGGAACGTCACCAAGGGCGAAACGACCCGTGGAATCGGTGGTCGCGCGGCGGGACCCGCCGATCCCCGTGGTTGCGTTGGGAAGGATCATGCCGCCGGGCAGCGCCGCAGCCTCGGCGGCCAGCGGCAAACGCGACCAGATCACACCCAACTCCTCGGTTTCGGCAAGGCGATCGTTCACAGTGGCTCCCGACCGCGCCACGCCCTGTTCGTCAACGACGCGGCCGCTGATCTTCCCTGTGCGGACCAGTTCCAAGGTTGTCGGCGCCAGGGGGGCCAGATCCGGGGGCGTCCCCCGGCCCACCTCGATGGTTACCGTCCGCCGGGCCACGGTCCCGGGATGCCGCGCCCTAACTCGATAGGTTCCCGGACCAAGCGGAGCCGAGGTCCAAGTTCCGTCCGCCCCGGTCAGAACCTGTGGCCACAAGCCGGTGGCGGGAACCAGATCGATCTGCACCGCGGCGCCCCTGACGGGTTTGCCGTCGTCGCTCACCACCTTGCCGCGCGCGAAGACACCGGGCACCAGAGCAAGCTCGACCGTGTGGGTTTGCGACGACGCGCGGTCGGCCAACACTTCGGTCCACACCGGCGCGACCAGTCCCCCTGCCTCCGCGCGCACCACGTAAGCGCCCGGCCCCAGTCCCGCGAAGACGAAACGCCCTTCGGGATCCGTGGTCGTACTTCGTGGCTCGGGCACGGATTCGCCCCCCAGCAATACGCGCGCGTCCTTCGCGCCCTGCCCCCCGCGTGTCACACGTCCGACGACGGCGCGGATCTCTCCTGACAAAACCACGACCACCTTTTCGTCGGGGGCGGTGACGGGACCCGCGCTGGCGGTTCCCAGCCCCGGCGCTTCGATCAGCAGACGGTGAACCCCTGGGGCCAAGTCATTCAGGGTGAACGCCCCGCGATCGTCTCCGCGGGTTTCATGCAAGCCGGACGACGGCCCGCCCCCCACCGCGAAGGCCAGGACGCGGGCCAACGGAATGGGTGTTCCGCGGCTGTCCTGGATCTGGCCCTTCAGGACAACGGTGGCCGTCAGCTTGATCTCGATGGGCCTGGTCCCGTGCCGTGTCACGTCGACGTGGGATACGGCGTCCACATGACCGGACGCACGAACGCGAATCCGGTAGCCGGCGGCTGGTACCCGCGCGATACGAAATGCTCCCGTCGCGTTGGTTTTTGTCGTGGCGATCGGCACCCGCCCGTCGTCGGGATCGGCGGTCAGAACGACCGCGGCGCCGCCCACCGGTCGGGCATCCGAGCCGAGGACGCGCCCCGCGACAGTTGCCGTCGACGTTGACGCGAGGTCCTTCTGCCGCCGACACCCTTCGGCACCCAGGAACGTGCAAAGGACCAAGACGGTGCCCCACGGCACGCCCTGCCGGATTGCGCGCGAAAGGACCCCTGCCCGGGCCCTTTCACGCAACGCTGCGGGATACCTTGCGAAAAGCATCGCGGGGTGTTAGAGCTTGCCGCCCTTTCGGAGGAATTTATGCCAGCTCTCTGTACACTGTGCGGCAAGCAGCGCCGCGTCGCCAACAACGTAAGCCACTCGAACATCAAGACCAAGAGTATCCAGCGCCCCAATCTGCGCCGGGTACACGTCAAGATGGACGGGACCACGAAACACATTCGTGTGTGCACCCGCTGCCTCCGGTCGGGTCGCGTCACCAAGGCCGCGTAGCCGAATCGGCGCGCCGGCGCGAATGGTCGCTGAGGCGATCACGCTGGCACGACGGCGACAGCATCGATTTCCACCTGAACGCCGCGCGGAAGCGCGACCACCTGCACGGTCGCGCGCGCCGGGGGACCTTCGAAGAAATACTGGGCGTACACGTCGTTGACGGCGCCGAAGTCCTGTAGGTCCGTCAGATAGATCGTCGTCTTCACGACTGAAGCCAGCGACGCCCCCGCCGCACCGAGAACCGCGGCCAGATTGCGGAGCACGCGATCGGTCTGGGCGCGAATGTCGCCAGCGCCAACCACCTCGCCGGTTTGCGGATCCAGCGGGATCTGCCCGGAACAGAAGATCAACCTCCCCGGTGTGGGAACCACGATGGCCTGCGCGTACGGGCCAATGGCCTTGGGGGCGTCGGGCGTTGAGATGGTTTGGAACGACATCGCGACATCATACCCCGCCCGCCGCCCGCGACAGGCGTCGCGCTACACGCGAAGCGCGATGACCAGCGAGCGTCGCGCCGGCGGGTTGCACTTGCGTCGTGCACTTGCGTCGTGCACTTGCGTTGTGCACTTGCGTTGTGCACTTACGCGAAGCAGGCGTTGCGGCCCCCCGCGCAGCGCCCTATGGTGGGTTGGTGATGAAGGCGCGCCGTCCGTTCCGGATCCAGCCCGAGCCGGAAACCACGTCGGATCTCATGGCCGGCTTGTTGTCCCGCATGGGCGGTACCGGCCGTGCTCGCGAATACAGGGTTTTCGAGGCCTACCGCGAGGCCGCGGGCACCGTTCTGCGCGCGCGCACGATGCCCGATTCCTTTCGTGAGGGAACGCTGTTCATTCGTGTGACCAACTCGGCGCTGGCGCACGAACTGACTCTGCTGCGCGGGGAACTGCTGACGCGACTGGAAACCGCGCTTGGCCCCGGCGTGGTGACCGCGATTCGGACTCGCGTGGGAAGCCTTCCCTCGGATCCGGACAACCGCTAGCGCGGACCCACGGGAGGGCGTCAGCGTCAGGGCCGGGGTCTGTCGAAAGCCAGCAGGCTGCCCGCGACGGCCAGGAGCCCGGCATTGCGAAGCAACGTCAGAATCGTGATCGTCTCGCCACCGGATCCAAAACAACCGCACGCGATGTCGATGCCCCGAAAATAGGCCGAGACCACGCCGATGGTGAACAGCACCAGAAGCGCCAGCGCTCCGGCAACCGCCGCGCGTCGCCACCGCATCGGCCGCAGGAACAGCAGTCCCGCCCCGATCACCAACTCCGTCGCCGGCAAGGTGGCGGCCAGGTGAGGCGCGAACGCAGGCAGCAGTTGGTAGTTGGCGATCTCCGTTGCGAACAGCGCGGGGTCTCGCAGTTTGATGGCGCCCGCGACGATGAACAAGATCGCCAAACCGACCCGCGCCAGCAGCCAAGAGACGCGCACGGCGGCCCGGGCACCTGGCGACGAATTCACGATCATTGATGCACCGGCGCCTGGCAGTCGCGGCAGGGACCAGACGAACACGCCAGTCCCGCCTGATTCCACGCCTCGAACCCGCCGGCCAGAACGGCCACCCTTAGGTCGGGACGGTCCCCGCGGCGACGCATCTCCTCGGCGACGGGAATCGCGTCCTCCGTGCCGCTTCCATAGACAATGAGCGCCTGCTTGCCCGCCAGCAGATCCAGCGCGGCGCTGGCTGCCCCGCGTGTGGACGCACAGGGGAGGTGAATCGCGCCCGTCACGTGACCTTCCGCGAACGCATGCGCCGTGCGCGCGTCGGCCACCAAGGTGCGCGGATCGCCGCACAGGCCGGCCGCCTGATCGGGGGCCAAGATTTCGATTGAATGCTCAGCTGGGATCGTCGGCATCGCTGGTTGCGCGCACATGCCCGGCACCTGGGATGAGGTGCCGGCGCGCAAGCCAACGCCGTGTGGGCGCACAGCGTTGAAGGCCAGCCCAGCAACGGCGCCGGTCGCCAGCAAGGCAAGCGCGCGAACCCAAGTCGTCAACACGGTCGACATCGTGACGCTAACCGGCGCCAGCCTTCCGCGTATTCCCGTATGGCAGACGTTGTATGCGCGGGGGATAGAGGCGATCTTCTCGTCGCGGGTGGAATCCCAGGCGTGATCGCCTAGGTGGTCGCGATCGGGTCAGTCGTTCGCGTCCCCGGCCTTCGATTTTGTCGGCTCGATGGGTGTACCCGCGTTGATCTGCAGGGTCGTCTTGCTTTGCTTGCGGGGTTTCGTCGCGTCGACCGTGGCGCGCGCCATCACGGGGCCCAGCTTGGTCCACAGTTTGTCGCTGATCTCGCGCGGCAGGTTGGCGCGGCTTTCGGTGAACGTGGTCTGCAACACGTGACGCCCCGTGAAGCCACTGCGGACGCGCAGCATCGCCGTGGCCTTCGTGTCGCTGCCGCGGACGTCGCCATCGACGTAGGCGATCAGTTTGAGGTGCGTGGCCACGTCGCGGTACTGGTCGGCGTTGTCGACCGGGCTCACGCCGGACACCACCTCCAATCCCCGCGCCTCCAGTAGCTGTCCGACCTGGGTGGACACCAGGTTGCCGTCGTCGTTCTTGAAGGGAAACACAACAATTTTTCCCTGCTGGTTGGGAACCACGTTGGTGGGCTTCAGGAAGAACAACCCGGAAGCGGGACGTGGCGATCCTTTTCTGGTTCTGGCCTTTCCGGATCGCTTTCCGTGGACCTGTTTCATGGGTCTGGGGCGCACACGGCCCGTGTCCGTCGCCGATGCGAACCGGACCGACGGCGCGGCCTGGATCGATGGCGCCATCGCCCATAAAACCGACAGGGACACCAGGGTCAGTCCCAGCAGGCGCGGATGAAACCACACGCTTGACCCGCGTTCGAACCGGGAAGCCGCGAAGGACATTCGCGGCAGCCTAGCCGAACCGGACTGAAGTTTGAAGCGCGGTGAGGTCAGCCCGACGTCAGCCCTTGATGGCCGATGCCAGTCCACGAACGAAGGTTGTCAACTCGGGAACCGGATCGCGGCCAGCGGCGGCGGCTTGTTCGACGATTCGGACCGCGGCGCTGCCGACGGCGACGCCATCCGCGAAAGAGCCTATCGCCTGGGCGTCCGCGGGGGTCGTGATGCCGAATCCGACGACGATCGGTAGGGAGGCCCCCGTGTTGGATCGAATCTCGGCGACGTGGTTGCGTGGGCCTTCCAGATCGCTGATCTTCACGCCCGTGATTCCGGTCATCGACACGTAGTACAGGAATCCGCGCGCGGCCGCGCCGGCGATCTGAATCCGTCCCGGCGTCGACGTCGGCGCCAGCAACGGGATATAGCCGAGGCCGGTCTCCCTCAGCGCCGTCAGCAATTCGGGCGCCTCGTCCGGAGGCCAGTCGACACAAAGGACCGCGTCGGCACCGGCATCGCGCGCGCGGCGGGCGAAATTCTCCGGCCCGGTCACGATGATCGGATTCGCGTAGCCGAAAAGTACCAACCCGACGTCGGGGTTTCCGGAACGGACGTCGCGGCACAATTCCAGGGCGCGGCCAAGTCCACCACCGGACGCCAAGGCGCGGTTCATCGCGCCCTGAATCACCGGTCCGTCGGCCGACGGATCGCTCCACGGGACGCCGATTTCGATGATGTCCGCCCCGGCGTCCGCCGCCGCCAGCATCAACCGACGGCTGGTTTCGAAATCGGGATCCGATGCCGTCAGGTAGAGTACCAACGCTTTCCGGTTCTCGGCGCGCGCGCGGGCAAACACGCGATCGATCCTGGGCACCGCCTCGCGGGTCACGACCGGCCTGGGTGCCGCCGGAGTCACAGCGTCACCCCCAGCGCCCGCGCGATGGTTCCCATGTCCTTGTCGCCGCGGCCCGAAAGGCTGACGACGATGACGGCGCCTTCGGGCAACCCGGCCGCGACGGCGGGAAGCGCGGCGATCGCGTGCGACGTTTCCAACGCCGGCAGAATGCCCTCGGTGCGAGCCAGTTGCTGAAACCCCGCCAGCGCTTCCTGGTCGGTCACGGCCAGATAGCGCGCGCGTCCCGAATCCTTCATCTGGCTGTGCTCGGGCCCGACCCCCGGGTAGTCCAGTCCCGCCGAGATCGAATGCGCGGGCAGGATCTGTCCTTCGTCGTCACACAGAACATACGAGCGCGCTCCGTGCAGCACGCCGTGCCGCCCACGCGACAGCGTCGCGGCATGTTGTGGCGTGTCCAACCCCTCCCCCGCCGCCTCCACGCCGAACAGCTTGACGTCGGCGTCGGGAACGAAGGCGTGGAACAGGCCCATGGCGTTCGATCCACCGCCGACGCAGGCGACGCAAGCATCGGGCAAGCGCCCTTCGACGGACTGGATCTGCGCGCGCGCCTCGCGGCCAATGACGGCCTGAAGGTCGCGCACCAGCGTCGGATACGGATGGGGCCCCGCGACCGAACCGATGACGTAGTGGGTGTTTCGCACGTTGGTCACCCAGTCACGCAACGCTTCGTTCATCGCGTCCTTCAGCGTGGCGGTGCCGGCCGTGACCGCGTGGACCTTGGCCCCCAGCAGCTTCATCCTGAACACATTCAGGGACTGGCGTTCGACGTCGACCGCACCCATGTAGATTTCGCAAGGAATCCCGAACAGCGCGCACGCGGTCGCCGTGGCGACGCCGTGCTGGCCCGCGCCGGTCTCGGCGATGATGCGCGTTTTGCCCATCCGGCGCGCCAAGAGCAGTTGGCCCAAGCAATTGTTGATCTTGTGGGCGCCCGTGTGGCACAGATCCTCGCGCTTCAGGTACACCCGGGTCTTGGGACCCGACGTGCGGCCGAGCGCGCCGTCCAGTTCGGCCGAGAGCCGCCCCGCGAAGCTGAGCGGGGTGGGCCGTCCGACGTAGTCGCGCAACAGGCCGTTCAATTCGTCGGAGAATTTCGGGTCGGCCACCGCCTGGGTCCAGGCCAGTTCCAGCTGATCCAGGGAAGGCAGCAACGTCTCGGAGACGTATCGGCCTCCGAAGCTTCCAAAACGACCGGGCTTGGCCGCGGGTGTGTCTGACATGGGGGCGACACTATATCCTCTCGGCCGGTGATCGTCCGCGAATTGCCACCACTGAAAAGATCAAAAACTCGACCTTTGTCCCCGCGTATGCGGCACTATATTCGGAATATGGTTGAGCCCCTGCCCCAAGGCCGCCCCCCCTCGCGTAGTCCCTACTTGCCTCGGTTTTCTTGCCGCCTTCCTCGTCGCAACGGTTCGGGGGTGGGGTTCGTCGTGGCGGTGCTGGTCGCCGCTGGTCTTGCGGCGTTCCCAGCCCGGACCCAGGCGCAGGATCTGGCCGCGATCGAAGCGATCACGAAATTGAACGCGCGGGCGCTGGAGGAATACGACAACCTCAATTTCGACAAGGCGAGGAAATCCCTGAACGAGGCGCTGGACCTTTGTTCGAAGAAGGGGCTGGACAACCACGCGATCAAGGCCCGAACACTGATTCACGTCGGCGTGGTGATCTTGGGCGGGGGAATCACGGAACGAGACGCCGCGATCAAGGAGTTTCAAAAGGCACTGGCGGTCGACCCCAACATCAAGTTGACCAGTCGCGTGGCCAATCCGGAGGTGCAAAGCGCGTTCGACGAGGCCGCCAAAAGCGTGCCCACGATGCCGTCCACCGATAGCCCGGTCGAAACGCCGGCCGCCCAGACCCGTGCCACGCCCAAGGTGGCGGTCGAGCCGGAAGCGCCCACGATGGGACTGGAACACACGGCCATCAAATCGGCCGCCCAAGGCGCCGCCATTCCGATCAGCGTCACCACGGACGCGGCGCTGGAAGCGAAGAAAGTGACACTGGCGTATCGCCCGGAGGGAGCCGCCGAATTCGTTCGGGTTGAATTAAAGGAGTACTCGAAGGGCAACTGGTCGGGCTCCATTCCCGACAGCGCAACCGAAGGTGATGAGGTGGCGTACGCCCTCAGCGTGCAGAACGAAGCAGGTGAGGCGGTGGGGACGCACGGATCGCCCGAAGCGCCCATCGTGATCACACTGAAGGCGGGTCGCCACGCCGAGAAGGACAGCGGCGATGCTGAGCCGGAGGAGGCGGAACGAGCGGAACCGGTTCTGCTGCCGACATGGTTTTTCGGGTTGAGCGTCGGCTCAGGCATCGGGTGGGCCAGCGGGTACGGCGACGTGAACAACCAGGACAAGGTGACGCCGGCGTTCGGCGCATCGAAGTTGGGACATGTCCTGCCCGAGGTTGGCTATTTCGTCAGCCCCGATCTGCTGCTGTCCCTGCAACTGAGAATACAGTCGGTATCGGGGGCGACGCCCTTCCGTAGCACGCCGCCGATGATGATGTGCGGCGCCGACCAAGTCTGTGAGCCGGCCAAGGGAGCGCTTGCGGCGTTCGCGAAGATGACCTGGCTGTACGGGGAGGCGCCGTTTCTTCCCTATCTCTCACTGTCCATGGGCGCGGGGCAGATCAGGCACCTCGCCGGGTTTCCAGGAAAGAACGACAACTGTGGCAGCAACATCATGATGCCGGTCAAGTGCGTGGATACCGTAACGGCGGGGCCCATCCTGTTCGGGCCGGGCGCTGGTTTCATCCTGAACGCGACCCCGAACTTCGGATTCACCGTCGGGGTCAACACGTTGCTCGGGTTTCCGCAGTTCACGTTTCACGTCGACGTCAACGCCGGCATCGTCATCGAGATCTGACGCCGCACTGCTCGTCCGGCATTCGTATTCAACGTAGTGCAAGGTATGCGTACGCCTCACTTTCCGGCACACCTGGGCACTCAGTTGATCACGATTGCTGAGCTAGATTGCCAAGGACAGTCCTCTCTATAATTAACTTGATCGGATCTGCTGACGATATGTTGGTGATCCCTTTACTTGTCCCGAGCGTCACCCTGGAATCATGACGATGGATCGTCTTCCTTCCCTGCCCTTTTTGTTTCTGGCCGTTACCGCCTTCGGCGTGACCGGATGCGTGGGCGCGCCCGAGCACTGCAACGGCTGCCTGGCGGCGCTGGCCGACGCCGGCCGTTACGTCGCCCCATTTGTCGATGCCGGCGCTGGTTCGGGCGGAGGGATCGTGGCGACGGGTGGCGGCACGGCTTCGGGGGGAACCGGCGGCCCGGGCACGGGCGGCAGCGTGGGCACGGGAGGCGTCGTGGCGACGGGTGGCGGCATGGCTTCGGGGGGAACCGGCGGCCCGGGCACGGGCGGCGCCTCCACCGGCGGTCGTGGGACGGGCGGCGCATCCACCGGCGGCGTGGGCGCGGGCGGCGCATCGACCGGTGGCATGGGTACAGGCGGCGCATCGACCGGTGGCATGGGAACGGGCGGCGCATCGACCGGTGGTTCTGGCACCGGGGGCGCATCGACCGGTGGCATGGGAACCGGCGGCGCATCGACGGGTGGCAGAGGAACGGGCGGCGCATCGACCGGTGGTTCCGGCACCGGGGGCGCGACGGATCCCGACCTGGTTCTCTGGTACAAGTTCGACGAAACCACCGGCACGGCGGCGGACTCGTCGGGCAACGGGCGCACCGGAACACCGACGGGAATTGGAAGTGGGGGTTCAGCGACTTTTTCGACGACGAACCGGGTACCCCCGGGATCCCTGAACCTGACCAGCACCAGCGCGACGGTGGGTGGTTATGTCGTCGTTCCTGCCGGTCTGAACGCCATGGGAGCAACCACGGCCATCACCATCTCGACCTGGGTCCAGGTTCGTACCGCCCGCGGGTGGCAGCGGGTCTTCGACTTCGGAAACGGCAGCACGCCGACGTCCTCGTACGCGTTCTTGACGACAAGCCATGCTGCGAGCAGTCCGAATTCTCCCCGGTTCGCGATCTCGACCACGGGAAACACGACGGAGCAAGTGATCAACATGTCCACGCCCGCGGTCCTGGCCAGCGGCTGGCATCACCTGGCCGTCGTTCTGGGCGCGGGATCGACCTACACGGGGACTCTGTACATCGACAAGGTGGCGGTGGGAACCAACGCGGCGATGACGATTCGTCCGTCCGCGCTGGGCGCCACGACGCAAAACTGGATTGGGCGGTCGCAGTACGCAGGGGATCCGTTGTTCGACGGGTACATCGACGACTTCCGCATCTACAGGCGGGCCCTGACGGCGGCTGAGATTACCGCTCTGCCCTGATGGTGATTGGCGCGCCTTCCTGACCCGGCTTTCCCGTCAGGCCGGCGGGGATTTTTCAGCGCCTGTGCCGTCGCCGGTATCGACTGACCAAGCCAAGAGCCAACCCAAGGGTTCCCAGGAGGCCGTTCAGTCCCAGGTTGACGTCTGAGTCCGACGGCGACAAAGGGGTCAACGCACAGCCGCCCGAGGATTTGGGATGGTCGGGTGGATCGATCATTGTCGACGGAGCCGACGGCGACCCAACAGGGCTGGCACCGGCGCCCGGCGTTGACCCGACCGTCGAGCTGGGCAACACGGGGCTCAGTTCGGCGAACGCAGTGCCCCCGAAGGCACCAAGATTGATGCGGGAACCATTCGGCGCGGGCTCCCGCGAAAAGTCGTCGGCCGGATCACCCTGATCGGTGGTGGCCGATTCGTTCACAAGCCGCAGATCGCCGGCTTCCGCCTGATGAAACACAACATCCCGGGTCAGATCGCCTTTCCCAGTCAGCACGTTCTCGTAGGCCACTTCCCGATTGGCGAAGAGATCGTTGTAGCGTGACACAAGCGCATCGGCTGGGGTGGCAACCAGACCACGACGGTTCGCGGTGATGATGCTGTTGCGAATGTTCATCCGGCCGAAGCTGCGCGCGGCAACATCGTTCCGGTACAGCGTTGTCGAGATCGCCGTGGCGACTCCACTGGCCCCAACGTCGATACCGAAGGCGGTGTTGTCACTCACGATGACGTTTTGTAGAACGACATGCGCTCCCTGGCCGGTCGCCACGCCAGTACTGGCGCCCCGAACGGTCAGATCCCGTAGGGTAGATGGCTGTTCCGCGTTCGACGACGAGAACGTCACAGCCGTGCCCAATCCGCGACCGTCGATCACTGTGAGGTGAGGCCCCGCCCCTTTGACGGCTACACCACCCGGAACGCGCATGGTCTCACCCAAGGGATAACGGCCCATTCCCAGGTGGATGGTCTGCCCCGGTCTGGCTATCCCAATCGCCGCCGCAATCCCCGCGACCTGATGGCCGTCAATGCTGACCGGGGGCGTGATGACGGTCGTAAAGGTCTGGGGTGTGGACCAATCCGACCACGCGCCCCGCGCGTCGCGCGCACGGACCGCGTAAACAACCTGTGAATCGGGGGCGAGTGGAGGCAGGCGCCAGGTGGTCACGCCGGCGGAGGTCACGCCCTCGCCCGCCGCATTGTGGAGAATCTCACCGTCGGTATCCCAGCGGATCTGGTAGGTGACGGCGTCGCCATCGACGTCCCTGACCGATGGCCAGGTGACCACGGTGGCGGACGCGTCGGAGGCCGCGCCCGTGGCCGGCAACATGCCGACCGGCGTCGCGGGTGAAGCGTTGTCGAGGGATCCCAGCGCCACGATCGCACCGGAATCCGTTGCCAAGATCAGACGGCCGTTCGCGCTGGCCGGGGACGCCCGGGTCGCGGACGGCAGGACCAGGCTGGCCCGCGAGGTACCGGTCCGCAGATCCAGAACGGCCACCCGCGCCAGGAGGGTCGAAGCGACGACGGCCATTCCAGCACCATCAAGGGCGCGATGCACCCCAGGCGTGGGCAACAACCCGTGGGTGGGGATCTGGTTCGGATCGGCGGCATCGCGCGCGCCGTTCGGCGCGGTCCACGCCACGCGTCCCGACACGGCGTCCAGCGCGATCACGCCCTCGCGCATGCGGAACAGATCGACCGCGCCGTTCGCGTTGGTATCCACGTTGTCGTCGGCGCGCGCGTCGACCAGGATCAGACCATCGGCGGTACCCAGTGACGACAAGGTGACCGATCGCGCGAGGAGCACGGTCCCGGTGGTGCCGCCGATCGGGATTGACGATGTGATATCCACCGGCCAGCCCGCTACCGGCGCGCCGGTGGCCAAGTCGACGGCGGCGACGCGTCCGTCGGCACCACCGGTCGGAAGATAGACGCGATCACCCAGCACCACCGGCGACGCCAATCCTGCCGTACCGCCGATGTCGTGCCGCCACTGGTGCTGCCCGTCCGCGAACGCAAACGAATGGAAACGACCGTTGGCCTCGCCGACGATCACGTGCCCCGCCGCGATCACGACCGAGCTGTCCAGGGACTGCTGAAGAATGTCGGCTCCCGCGCTCCACAAAATGGCCCCTGTCTCCGCGTTCAACCGCAGCACGCGCGGTGTGGGGGCCCCGGCCGCGACCACAACAGATCCAGCGGACACCACCGGAGACGAGTACGTGATTCCGCCGAGATTCGTTTTCCACGCGAGGCGACCGTCGCTGAGGCGAAGGGCGTATAGATTCCGATCCAGGCACGGCACATACAGCCAGCCGCGATCGATGACCGGCGAGGCAATCATCGCGTCGCCAAGTTGGGTTTCCCACAACGCCACGCCGTCGCTTTCGCGCAGCACCCGCACGGTGTTGCCGTAGCTGGCGACCGCGATGAAACCATCGGCCACCGCGGGGCTGGCCAGCAGCGTTCGATAGACGGCGTCAGCTTTGGCGCTGGGAACTTCCGAAAGCCAGGCCGGTATGAATCGGGATCCGATGATTTCGGTCGTCGCACGGGAGCGGGTCGCGTCCAGGCCGAAGCCGGTCCAATCCGACGCGAATGCGGTGCGTGCGGGCACCGCTATGGCAAGGCCGATGCAGACAGCTAGAGCGACCAACACGGCCCGGGTTCGTGCCGGCAATAGCGCCCAGATGATCATCACAGGCTCCCCGGCGTCGGATCGGTGACGCCGTTCAGGTAGTAAAGCTTCCCCGACGCGGTTCCCACGATGTACTTGCCGTCGGTGTCGTACGAGATGGTGGAGACAGGCGACTGGAAGTCGAACGTTTGGTACGCGGATACCGCCGCGCTTTGGTCGACGACAAACACCCGCCCGGAAACGGCCCCGATCACGATGACGCCGGCCCGATACAGCGGTGCGGTCTGGAATTCGTCCGACGAGGTGCCGGGACGAAAGGGGTAACCCGAGATCAAGGCCCCCGTGTTCGACACCACGTAGAGGTGCCCGTCCTTGTCGCCGAAGTACGTACGTTGGTACTGGGCGTCGTGATAGATGTTCCGCACCGTGCATTGGCTGGCGGCGGTACAGCCGCCGGGATGGCGTGTGCCGTCGGTGTCCTGATAGCTCCACTTTCCGGCCCCCGTTGGCGTCGCGGTGAGATCAGTGCCGGAGATCGCCCAGACCTTGCCGATGTCCTCGGGAAAATAGACCGTTCCGTTCACGACGCTGGTTCGTCCGTAGACAATCGACGTCGGTTGCGTGCTGGTTAGCTCCGACGCCAGATTCGTGGGTGTGCGATAGATGCTGCCGTTTGTGCCGGTGAACAGATAGGTCGTGCCCGAGATGGAAGCCAGCGACGGCGCCGCCACAATGTCCGCCACCACGGTTCGGGTTCCGTTCAGGGCCATCGCGAAGGTGAGACTGAACATCTTCCGATTGCCCGAGCCGTCGTTGCCGGCCCAGTAGATATTGCTTCCATCCATCGCCAGCGGGGATGTGGCGGTCGCGCTGGCTCCGTTGCGGTACGGCCACGCTTGTGCGGTGACCAGCGCGAACGCGGTGCCGCTGTCGGTCAGTTTGTAGACATAACCAAGGGTCGTGATGACGTAGACGTAGTGGGTGGCGCCCTCCATCGTCCAGCGCGGCGTTCCGATGATGTCCCCGACGCTGCTTGGCAAGTCCCAGTAGTAGCCGGCCCCACCGGCGGTGTTCTTGAAGTCGCCGTCGGTGTCGCGGGCGAACAGGCGATCCGTCGATCCGCTGAAATCACGATAAACGGCGTACGTGTTCCAGTAGACGAACGTGGTCCAGTTGAACGCGGTCGTGGGGAATCCCTCGATGCTTCCGGCGGTGTCGTCGTAAGCCTTGTACATCCACTGCGCGACAGCTTCATCCGTGGCCCCGCCTGCGTCGCCCGTACCATCGTTGTTGGCGTCGTCGTCGACGTCGTAGGATTCGCACGGGGTCGACGTGCACGTCGCGCCGATGTACGCCCGGGATTCACCGTCGCCGGTTCCGTTGCCCGCCAGTTTCATGTTGTAGGTGGTGGAGGCATCGAAGGTCAGGCCGTTGGCGTACAAGGCCAGGGATTCGGAGTAGATCCGCAGCAGGTAGTTCCCGGTCCCGCTGGAAAACGCGATGTTGTCGAAGTTGGTGAAGGTGGTGGCCGAACCGGCGACGGTGTTGATGTACATGCCGTTGGTGTCGGTGTTCTTGACGGCCAGGCGCGTGATGTCCAGGGTCGGCGTGGCCGTCGATGTCGATCCGACGGTGAAGGTGTAGTTGTTCGCGCCGCTGGTCTTCTGAATCGTCGCGGCGGTGGCGGCCGACGCGCTAAGCGTGCCGTCGATGGTCAGGACTTTTGTCACCGCGCTGGCGGGTCCTATCGAAACGATGCCGCCGGTCGTCGGCAGAGCCAGCGTTCCGTATTTGCTGACGGTCAGCCCGCCCTGGAACGTGTTGGTCGCCGAGCCCACGGAGTAGGTGCCGGAGTAGACCGTCGCGACGTTGCCGGTTGCAGACGCATCTACGGTGTAGCTGCTGGTCGCCACTGTTCCGTTGTCCACCGACAGCGTGCCCGTGACCGTGGTGTTGTAGCCGATCGTGTAGCTTGGCGTGCCGGCCAGCCCCGCCGGGTTCGTTCCGGCGGCCAGCGCGTTGATTTCGGCGGCGGTCAGCACTGCGTTGTAGATCCGGACGTCGTCGATGTTGCCGGCGAACAGCTCGTTCGTTCCGTTGTACGTGGCCAGCCAGGCTGTGCTGGTCGTGCCCGCGGTTAAAGCGGTCGCCGTGCTAACGGGCGTTCCCCCGTCGATCGTCAGAGTGTGGGTGGGGGTCCCGGCGCCATCGCAGGTGTAGACGACATGGTGCCATCCCGATGACGGCGGGCTGGATTTGGCGACCAGCGTGATTCCTCCCGACTTCCAGGCCCGGATTTCCGAACCGCGAAAGCCGATTTGCGTATTGCTCCCCCCCATCAGCGCGATGAAGTTCTGAGTAGAAGCGGGGACCGACGCGTAATAGACCCACAGACTGACCGTCATGGCACTGGCGACGGCCGGCAGGTTTGTCACACCCAACGTCGCGTAACTGCCGCTGCTCCCGCTGAAGGTGACCGCCGCGGGATTGTAGAAAGTGATACCCGGGAGGCTCGAGTCGATCCAGTTTGCGCTGTACAGGGTGCCGGTGTTCGCGCTGCCGGAGTAGTCACGGATGCTGCTCCCCTGGCCTGCGTCCAGTTTCCAGTATGCCTTCAAGTTGGTTGCCGCCACGGGTTCGAAGCGAAGGTTGTAGAACGTGCCGGTGTCGAGGGTTCGGCTGGCGTCGGTGTCCATGACCACGGTTCCCGTACTGGGGGTGATGGTCACGGCGCCGTTCCGGTTGATGTCACCGACGCGTAGGTTGTACGACGACAAGTTCAGCGTGCCCGCGGTCATGGTGATGATGCGGTTCGGCGCGATTTCCACACGCTCCGCCAGGGTCCAGGTGCCGCTGCCATTGATGGTCAGATCCTGGAAGGTTTGGCCCGCCGCGCGGATCTTGTTGGTGCTGCCGCTGCCATTGAAGGTGACCGTACCGCTGGTTCCCGTCGTGAAGAGGCCACCGTAGTTCCACCAGCTTCCGCCCACGGTGATGCTGGTCGTCCCCGCCGCCAACCCGCCGCTGGCAATCACCAGATCGCCAACGATGATTGGGTTGCCCGTCAGGGTGTGCGTCGCCGATGCGCTGCCCGGTTGGTTGCCGATGTACATCGAGTAGATCTCGGTGGCACTAAGCGCGCGGTTGTAAACCCGCGCTTCGTCGATGTTTCCGGTGAAGTCGTAGTTGCCGGTAGTCGGGTTGCCTCCGAACTGGAGGCCGTCTAGCGTGCCACCGTAGTAGATGGCCGAGGTATCGACGTTCGTGGCCCTCGACACCCCGTCATAGTAGGCCGTCATCCCCGAACCCGTGATCACGCCGGCGATGTGATGCCAGTTTCCGTCCAGGGGCGTGGTGACGGTCGCTGTCAGCTCGACCCATGTAGACGCCGCGGTTTGCTTGACAACCGTGATCTGGGTGCTGCTGAGCACCCGAATCGCATAGCGGTTCGATCCGCTGACGACCTCGCTCCCTGCGGTGTCGACCGACGTTGCTTTGTACCAGGCGGCCACGGTCACCACCGTGGGTTGCAGTTCCGTCGGGATGGCGGCGGTTTTCATCCACTGCGGGGTTGCGCCGTTGAACAGCGCGCTCTGAGCGTCCTGGAAGTTCACCGTGGGAACCAGGGCCGAGATTGTGGGAGCGTTTCCACCGCTGGCAAAGGCAACGTCGTTCCCGTATCCCGACGAATCATAGGCCGTGGGCCCTGCCGACTCGTCGATCTTCCAGTAGCCGACCAGGCCGTCGTTGATGGTCAGATCGTTGAAGGTCGCGCCGTTGCTGGCGAAGGTCTGGCTGCTGGTGGAACTGAGCATCACGTGGCCGGAGTTGTGCGTGAACGTGCCGGAGGTTTTGTTAAAGGCGCCTTGGATGTTCAAAAGCGCGGGGGTGGACGTGAAGGCTCCGCCGGACTGCGTGAAATCTCCCGCCACCTTGACGTCGCCAGTGTCGGAGATCGCCCAGGCCCCAGATCCGGTGCCGGCTATCGTGAGGTCGCCCATCGTCGATCCGCCCGTCTGAATGTACTTGCCGGCGGTTGACCCGTTGAAAGTGACACCCCCGCTGGACGTCGCCGTCAGGATGCCACCGTAGTTCCACCAGTTGCCGGCGACCGTGACGATGTTGGCCCCGAGGACGAAAGTACCGCTGCCCAGCGTGAAATCGTTCGTGACGCTGGGTGATCCGGTCAGCGTCTGGATCCCGCCCCCGGTCGCCTGGGGAGAATTTCCCGCGGCCAGGGCGGCGATCTCGGTCGTGCTTAGCGCGCGGTCGTAGACCCGAATGTCGTCAATTGATCCTGTGAAATACTCGTTGCTGGTGAAGCCGCGGCCAAGGATCATGGTGCCCCCAAGCCCGGAGTTGCCGTCAGCGGCTGTCGGCGTTCCGACCGTCGTGTCCACGCCGTCGATATAGATGTACCGGCGGTTGCCCACTCCCGAACCAGTCTGGACGATGGCCACGTGCTGCCAAGATCCCGTGGCTGCCCCGCCGGTCGCATTGGTCGGGCCGCCCGCCACCCATTTCTCGCTACTGTCCATCCACAACCCCCACCATTGGGCGACATCGCGGCCGAAGGTGATGACGCCCTGGTAGAGACTGCCGGACAAATTGGTGGCCTTCACCCACGCCGACAGGGTGTAGCTGTCGGTGACATCCATTTCGTAGGGCGCGAAACTGGCCACCGACGCCACGGTGGTCGAACCGCCGGCGAAGGTCAGGTGCCGGGCATTGGCGAAGTTCAACGGCGCCAAGCTGGTGCTGGATTGCGTAGGCGCCGTGCCGCTGTAGCCGTAGTGCGTGTAGAAACCCGATTTGTTGTACGCCGTTGTGCCCGACGTTTCGTTGAGAGGCCAGTAGCCCACCATGCCGTCGTTGATGATCAGGTCGTAGAAAGCCACGCCGTTGGTGGCGAAGGTATTGCTGCCGGCTGACCGCAGCATGACCTCGCCAGTTCCGGCCGTGAACGTCCCCGAGGTCTTGCTGAAGGATCCGTTCACCTCCAGCCGGTTGCTGGTCGCGTTGAAGGTCCCGTTGGTCTGGCTGAAGTTACCGCCGATGACTGTCTTGGTATCGCCGCCGTTGAAGGTGCCGGAGTTGATGGTGAAGTTTCCCAGGGTTGTAAGGCTGTCGCCCGAATTTTGCGTGACCGTTCCCGCGCCCGAGTTCATGGTCAATGAATTGACCGTGAC
>JANOJB010000030.1:0-53000 GCA_031407985.1 Pseudomonadota bacterium
TTCGGTGACCGGAACGGCCGAGCCGCCGCAGCAAAACTCGGCCCAGGCGATGGAACTGAGGCCCAAGGATTCCCCCCCGGTCAGCAACGTCACCAGGACGTCGGCCTCGGGCGATCCGGTTCGCAAGGCGTGAATCAGGAAATTCGTGTCGAGGTGAATCATGTCCGCCAGGCCCGTCGTTCCTCCGCCACTTCGCGTGCCCAATCGGCAGCCTTCTTCTTGGTCAGGCCCATACGCGACTGAAGGGCCCTGAGCGCGGACAGTCCGTCACGGTTCGGTCCGACCGAAGCCTCGGCCACGGCGCGTCTGATCGCCTCGGAACGGGACACTTTCCAGCGCTTCGCCAGCGAATCGACGCGATCAACCGTTGGCGCGTCCAGTGTGTACGTGGCCCGCTTCATACCAAAAGTATGAATTCATACTTTCTGGTGTCAACCGATCAGATCGCGGCCAATCGCCTCGGCTGGCCCTGGCGATTTGAGCCAGACCCGCTACTTGCGCTGTGCCATCGGCACGAACGCTTGCTCCGTCGGACCCGTGTAGATCTGCCGCGGGCGCATGATCTTCGTCGTCGAATCCTCGGTCATCTCTTTCCAGTGCGCGATCCAGCCCGGCAGGCGGCCGATGGCGAACATGACCGTGAACATGTTGGTCGGGATGCCCATCGCGCGGTAGATGATGCCGCTGTAGAAGTCGACGTTCGGGTACAGCTTGCGGTCGACGAAGTAGGAATCGGTCAACGCCGCCTCTTCCAGCGACTTGGCGATGTCCAGCAGCGGATCCGGATTCTTCATCTTCTTCATGACCCGGTCGGCCGCGACCTTGATGATCTTCGCGCGTGGGTCGTAATTCTTGTAGACGCGGTGGCCGAAGCCCATCAGGCGGAAGCCCGAATCTTTCTTCTTCGCCAGCTCGACATACTTTTTCACGTCGCCGCCGCCGGTCTGAATCGCCGTCAGCATCTGCAGAACTTCTTCGTTGGCCCCACCGTGCAGGGGGCCCCACAACGCCAGGATGCCAGCCGCGATCGACGCGAACAGATTGGCCTGCGAGCTGCCGACCATGCGCACCGTCGAGGTGCTGCAATTCTGTTCGTGATCCGCGTGCAGGATCAGCAGCAGATTCAGAATCTTGACCAGATCGTCGTCGACCTCGTAGTTCTCGGCCGGGACCGAGAACATCATGTTCAGGAAGTTCGCGCAGTACGACAGCGAATTCTTCGGGTAGACAAACGGCTGCCCCATCGATTTCTTGTACGAGTAACAGGCGATCGTTCGCAGCTTGGACACCAGGCGCGCGATCGTGATGTCGATTTCCTGCTTGTTCTTCACGTTCAGCGACGCCGGGTAGAAGCTGGACAGCGACACGACCATCGCCGACAGGATCGCCATCGGGTGCGACGTGCCGGGGTATCCGTCGAAGAAACGTTTCATATCCTCGTGAAGCATCGAATGCCGGGTCAGCAGCTCCGAAAAACCCGACAGCTCGGTCTGGTTCGGCAGGTGCCCGTAGATCAGAAGGTAGGCCACTTCGACGAACGTCGCGTGCTCGGCCAGCTGTTCGATCGGGATGCCTCGGTAACGCAAAATCCCACGTTCCCCATCCAGGAACGTGATCGCGCTTTGCGTGCACGCGGTGTTCACGTACGCGGGGTCCAGCGTGACGGCGCCGGTCTCCGCGCGTAACTTGCCGATATCGATTCCCAGCTCGCCCTCACTCCCGACCACGACCGGCAGCGCGATTGTCTTGTCTCCGATTTTTAGTTCTGCGCTATCAGACACTTGAATTCCTCCGTGGGCAGCGGCGGCAGCATAACCTATATATTCCGGCCGTGATCCTCCCAACCGCCTGTCTTTTTCTGTTTTTTTCCGTTGTCGCGATCGACGCTGGTGCGCCTCCCGTCGCGGAGAAAAGTCCTTCGCGGCCCGCAGCGTCCGTGAAGGAAGTCGTGGGTCCGACGCTGGCCGAGACCTTGTCCCGTATCGACTCGCTTCACGGACGCCGCGACGATCGGTCCGCGTTGGCGCAACAGCGACAGATGGTCGACGGCTCGGTCGCACACTGGGGGGGCGACTACGGTGTGTTGTGGCGCGCGGCCCGTTGCTATTTTTGGATCAGCGACGATCCGTCGCTGCCCAACGACCAGCGATCGAAGCTGGGAAAGATCGGCTGGGATCTGGCCGAGCGGGCCATTGTGGTGAATCCGAACCAGGGCGAAGGCTATTACTGGGCCGCCGTGAACATGGGCAACTACGCGCTGGGGTTGGGCGTGGTCAAGGCGTTGACCATGGGCATGGAGAAGAATTTCAAAGGTCGACTGGAGCGCGCCGGCCAGTTAATTCCCGGGTACCAGTACGGGGGCGTCGATGTCGCGTGGGGGCGCTTCTACGAAAAACTGCCGTGGCCGAAGCGCGATCGGACGAAGGCCGAACAGCATCTGCGCCGCGTCCTGACCCACTGGAACGGCAACAACCTGCGTGCCCGGGTCTTCCTGGCCGATACCCTGTCGCAGGACGGTCGTGCGCCCGAGGCGAAAAAACTTTTGGACGAGGTCGCCGCGGCAACACCAGGTCGCTACGACGCGCCAGAGGAACGTCGGGCCAAGGCGCTGGGCGTCGGTCTGATGCCTTCCGTGATCAAGCGAATGAACTGACGGGGCCGGGCAACACGACGGTGCTGACGGCCGTCGGTGGCTGCGGATAGAACAGATAATTGGCGATCACCGGAGCCGACCCGAAACGACTGCTGTAGTCCGCGGCGTCGAAATCCACGGGCGGTTCGACGATTTCCCCAAAGTCCAGGTGGCGGATGTCCCACAGGGCCAACACGGCGACCAGTGACTGGAACCGCGGCAGCAGGACGGGATCGAAGACGCCACCGCGCGCGCTTTCCGTGATCACCAGATCGCCGCCTTGTCTTCGCATCGTCATCGCGACCTCTTGCACACCGGCGAACCGCGCCAGCCCGGAAAGGGCCACGCGCAGGTAGCGTTCGGACAGGCCATTTTCGCCTCCGTCATCGCCTCCGTCATCCTCCACGGCGGCGTTCTCACCGACGGCTACGGTCTCACCTGCCAGACCGGCCACGGTATGCGCGGGCCGCGCCGCCCGGCCGTCGCGCATTTCGACGATCGAGGGCGTGCGTCCCAGGCACAACACATAGATGTAGTCGCACCACTCTTCCGGATCGCCCGGGCGAAACAGGGCCAGCGTGCCCAGGCGTTTTGCGATCGCCTGGGCCAGGCCTTCGCCCTCCTCGGCGGAGATGCCCTGCCCCAACGCGGTCGCCTCGTCGCGTTCGCCCCAACGCCGGGTCGGGTAAAGCCGCGCCAACGCCTCATCAACGGCGGCGAACATGCCGGTTTTGCGGCTGTCACAGCCTCCCTTGCGTCCACAGTCGGTGCAACCCATGTAAGAATTCCGCCTTTCAGATTGCGATCAGGGCGCGATCAGCGTGGGTGGGCCAATGCGGCCGCGCGCGCCTCGTCGATCATGATCGCGTGTTGTTGGGGATCCGCCCACCGGGCCTGTGCCTCGGCCGGCAACTGATCGATGGGATCGAAGTAGTAGTACAGCTGCCCAGGATGAACATTGGGACTGACAAAGACCGAGATCCCCGTCGTGCGGTCGTAGTGTTCGAAAGAATGCGCGTCCCGTTTGCCGCCGCCACCGGGAGCGTCGACCACCACCGTCGGCGTGTTGAATCCCGCCGTCAGTCCCCGCACACCTTTTTCGATGTCCAGGCCCGTCTGCAAGGTCGTACGCAGATCCTCGACCCCCTTCACCAGATCGTGCATGTACACGTAGTACGGCCGTATGTTCAGGTGGCCCAGCCGCTTGACCAACAGCCGCATCGTCGCGACGTTGTCGTTTACGCCCCGTTGCAACACCGTCTGGTTGCGCACGGTGATCCCGCGTTCGAAAAGCTTGTTCAGCGCCGCCTGGGTGATCCAGGTGATCTCGCGCGGGTGGTTGAAATGCGTGTGCACGACCACCTCTTTGTGCAGCGCGCGCCCGTGTTCGACAACGCGGGTCAACGCGTCGGTCCACGCGTCGTCGGTCAGTATCTTTTGCGGCATCACCGCCGGTCCCTTGGTGGCAAATCGCATCCGGCGGATGTTGGGCATCGCCAGCAGCGTCTCGCCGATCTCCGTGATCTGTTCGGGACGCAACTGGTACACGTCGCCGCCGGAGATAACGATGTCCTCCAGTTCGGGGCGCGACCGCATGTACGCGAACGACTGTTGCCAGCGTTCGGCGTTGACCTTCAGCTGGAATTTTTCGACATCCTCGGTGTCGATACCCACCGCGTAGCTGCGTGTGCAGAAACGGCAGTAAACCGGGCACGTGTCGAGAGGCAGGAACAGCGCGCGGTCGAAATAGCGGTGGGTCAGACCGGGGACCGGCATGTCGTGCCGTTCGTGCAGCGAATCGAGATCCAGCTTGGGATGATCGGGCAGGTGACGCGACGCCACCGGGATGAACTGCAAGCGCAGCGGATCTTCATAGGGACGCGACCAGTCGATCAACGACAACAGGTACGGCGACACGCGCACCGACATGGGCGCGTGCTGAAAACCCAACGTGGCGTCCTGAATGAAGGCATCCGACACCAGGCCGCGCAGCGCCTCCAGCAACTTCGGAATCTTCGTGATGGAATGTTTGGCCTGCCAGCGGTGGTCCAGAAATTCGGTTTCGCTGATGTCCGCGTAGGCGGGGATGTGGCGCCAGAACGGACCGTGCAACAGTTGAAGATGCGCCAGGGAAGCCAGGTCGACGGGATCCTTCAGCGCCGCCGGGACCGGGGGCACCGACGGAGAAGCCGCGACGATAGGCAATTTGCTCTCGGCCCCCATACGTTCAGCGTAACGTGCGCCGTCGGACGTTGCCAGGGCCGCGCCCGCGAACGTTGCTCACGGCGAACGTCGAAATCGTCAAAGGCGAATCGCGAAGCGCGCGTTGCCCCGCTGAATCACCAGGACCGATCGAACACCCTGGGCCAAGCGGCCCTCGATGGCCCGCAGGCGATCCAACGTCACGGGTTGACCGTCCAGTTGCAGCAAAACGTCGCCCTCTTCCAGAACCGCGCTGGCCGGACCGCGTGGATCGACGCCGGTCACCGCCAACCCCTGCCCAGGACCCAGGCCAAACACCCGTCCCTCCCGTGCGTCCAGCGGACGAACATCGACGCCCAGAAACAGGCGCGCTCCCCCCGTGCCGGCCCCCTGCCCCACCAGTGTCACGACGGTCTCCATCCGGCGTCCCCCGCGAAAGAAGACAACCTTGGCTTGCTGTCCCGGTGGCAAGGCGGCGACGACCATCGGCAGTCTGCGGTATCCGTCGATGGGTTTGCCGGCGATCTCGACAATCACGTCGTTGGCCCGAAGCCCGGCGATTTCCGCGGGCGTGCCGCGCGCGACGACGTTCACCAGCGCGCCCGGCGTGAAGGGAACCTTCAACTCGCCCGCGCGCGCCGCCGTGAAATCCTCTCCACCGACACCCAGGTATCCGCGGGCCACGTGTCCGGTTTGCCGAATCTGATCGGAAATCTGGCGCGCCAGGTTGATGGGGATCGCGAATCCCACGTTCATCGCCACCCCGGGGTTGATGATCGCCGAGTTGATGCCGATCACCCGGCCGTCGAAAGCGAACAACGGCCCACCCGAATTCCCCTGGTTGATGGCTGCGTCGGTTTGAATGAAGTCCTGATAACGCGAATCCAGATCACCCAGTTTGTCACCGACGGCGCGGTTCTTGGCGCTGACGATCCCCATGGTCACCGTCTGGCCCAACCCCAGCGGGTTTCCGATTGCCAGCACGTAGTCGCCGACGCGGACGCGATCCGAATCGCCCAGAGTGACGGGAGGCAAATTTGGCGGTGGCTTGTCGATCTTGACCACGGCGACATCGGTGGCCGGATCGGTGCCCAACACGCGGGCCGGCAACTGTCGATCGTCAGACAGGCGGACCATGACCTCGTCGGCGCCGGCCACGACGTGGTTGTTGGTCAGCACCACGCCGGTGGCGTCCAGCAAAAATCCCGAGCCCAAACTTTCCGCCCGTTGCTGGGTGACACGCGGCCCCCCGCCGCCGATTCCCATCTGCTCGCGCAACATCTGGCTCCAGGGATCCTCGCGCTGCACGCGCCGGATGATCTTGGTGCTGAGAATCGTCACCACCGATGCCTTCACGCGATCAACCAGGGGCGCCACGGACGTGCGCATGTCGCCCGGGGAGGGAACCTCAAGCGTGGAGGGCGCAACGGCCGCTGGTGCGGCGACTGGTGTCGCGGGAGCGGGCGCCGGTTGGGGAGCGGGCACGGCCGCGGTAACCGGCGCGGCCACGACGACCTTGTCCGAACGGGCCTGCCCTGGTGAACAACGGGCGACCGCCAGCAGAAAGCAGAGGCCTACAAAGGGGGCATAGGCCAAGCGCACACGAACGCCCATAGCCCCATCACCCCCTGTAAACGACGATGCCCCGCTTCGGATCGTACGGGGTCAGCGCCACCGTCACTTTGTCGCCCAAAACGACGCGGATGCGGTGCTTGCGCAACTTCCCGCCAAGATGCGCCAATATCTGGTGACCGTTCTCGATCTCGATCCGGAAATTACCGGCGGGAAGGACCTCGACCACTCGTCCCTGAAATTCTATATGCTCTTCGCGACCCATGGGCGCCGAGACCCTAGCCCCTGCACCGCCCCCGGTCAACGACCTTACGTCGCGGCGTTTCGTCGAGGATCCACGTGGATTGATCACCGGAAACAGCGTTCGACTGCTGCGCAACGGCGAGCAGGCGTTTCCCGCGTGGCTTGCGGCTATCGATGCGGCGAGCGAACGGATTTCCCTGGAAATGTACATCTTCAGCGAAGATCCGATTGGACGTCGGTTCGCGGATGCGTTGGCGCGCGCCGCGCGCCGGGGGGTTGTGGTCCGGTTGCTATACGACTACTTCGGCTGCCGGATGACGCCGGCCGCGTTCTTTCGGAATCTGCGCGAAAGCGGCGTGCGGACGATCGTGTACCACTCGTATCGCGGATGGAGGCCGAAGATATGGCAGCTGTTTCGCCGCAACCATCGCAAGACATTGATTGTCGATGGGGCCGTTGCATCCACGGGCGGCCTGAACATTTCGAATGAATGGGTATCAGCGACCGAGGGGGGCGACGACTGGCGGGACGCGGCGATCGAGGTTCGCGGTCCCGCGGTTCCGGTGATCGAGGCCGCATTCGCGGCCACCTGGAACCGACGCTCGAACAAGGAATTTCGCCTGGACCCCGCGCGTTTTCAGCCGCAGGCGATGGTGGGCCCGACGCCGCTGGTCGTGTTGACCAACAGCGAGCGGGGCGAGCGATTCACGATTCGCCGGGCGGCGCTGCACGCGATGCGCGAGAGCCGGACACGAATCCACATTGCCAATCCCTACTTTGTTCCCGACGGTGCGGTGTTGCGGCAACTGTGCCAGGCCGCCCTGCGGGGAGTGGATGTGAGGGTGCTGGTTCCCGGCGAAAGCGATTCGTTGATCATGGACGCGGCGTCGCGCGCGACGTTTTCACGTTTGCTAAGGGCGGGGGTGCGGATCTGGCAAGGTCGATCGGTCATTCACACGAAGGTCGTCCTGTGCGACAACGATTTCGTTTCGATTGGCAGCTACAACTTCGATCACCGGTCGCTGGCCTACAGTCTGGAAATGGTCCTCAACGTCCTGGATGGCGTTTTCAACCGCGACACCGCGGCGATGCTGAATGCCGAGGTGTCGGAGGCGGACGAACTGGACCTGCGTATCTTCGAAGGTCGGCCCTTGTTGTGGCGGCCCCTGGAGCAGGTGGCGCGCGCGCTTCGACAGTGGCTGTGATGCGTGAAACGCGTCAGGCCGGTCGGTCTGCCCGGGTCAGCGTTTCTTTGGGGCCGGCTTCTTCGGCGCTGCTTTGCCGCCCGGTTTGGGCTTGGGATCGGATTCGCCGTCTACTTTGCCCCCCGGTGCCGCCTCTGTCTTGCTGGACACCGGCGCCCCCGCGTCCTTTGTCGTCGACAGCACGCCAATCACGTTCCCATCACAATCGGCCAACAGACCGAAGGTGCCCCGATGGGCAAGCGCCATGCGGCGCACCAGGATGCGTCCGCCCTGCCGCTCGGCTTCCGCCAGGGCTTTGTCAACGTCGGGCACAGCAACGAAAGGAACCGGCCCAGGCGCCTGTGCCAAGGCGTCGCGGATCCAGGAGCCCTGCACGCCACCCGGCAATTCGAACAACAGGTGCCCGCCCGACTGCACGCCGTCGGTTTTCCAACCGAACAACTTGCCGTAGAACGCGGCACTGCGCTCGAAATCGCTACTTGGAAGCTCGATGTGAACGATTTCGCCGGCCATCAGGGTGCCGACCCTAACACAACTCTATTTCCGCGATCACCGGAGCGTGGTCCGAGGGCAGTTTTCCCTTGCGGGCCTCGCGGTCGATCGAGACGCCGCGGCAACGTTCGGCCAGCGACTGGGTGCCGTAGATATGATCGATCCGCAGGCCCCGGTTCTTCGGAAAGGCCAACTGGCGGTAGTCCCACCACGAGAACGCGTTCAGATCCGGATTCAGTCGTCGGAAGAGATCCTGGAAGCCGCAGTCGCGAATCCCCGCCAGTGCCGCCCGTTCGTCGGGATGGCACAACACCTGCCCCTCCCAGGCCACCGGGTCATGAACGTCGCGATCCTCGGGGGCGATGTTGAAATCGCCGCACAACAGAAGGGGCGCGTCCGCGGCATTGTGCGCGTCCAGCCATGTCTTCCACCGCGCGAGCCAGTTCAGTTTGTAGGCGAATTTGTCGGTCCCCACCGAGCCGCCGTTGGGAACGTAGACGGACGCCAGCCGAACCGGTCCGGCGGGGGTAAACGCGGTCGCGACGATGAACCGGCTTTGGGAATCCTCCACGCCGTCGGCGAAGCCACGAACGACATCGACGGGAGGCTCGCGCGACAGGATGGCGACGCCGTTGTAGGTGCGCTGCCCGTGGATCGCGGCGGCGTAACCGGCCTGGCGAAGCTCGGCGATCGGAAAGTCGTCGTCGGTGACCTTGGTTTCCTGAAGGCAGACAACGTCGGGGCGCCGGGATTCCAGCCACGCCAGCAGGCGTTCCAGACGCGCGCGGATCGAGTTGACGTTCCAGGTGGCGATGCGTGCAATTGTCCCGTCAGCCATGGGAGCGCCAGCCTACCGCAGACCCGCCAGGACACGGGCCCCGCTCGCCTCGTTGTCGTTCACCCCAACCTTCCCACGTTCGGAACGACGACGATCACCGGTACGCGCGTGGCGCGAATCAGACGTTCGTTGTCGTAGCCGAAAAACAGCCTGTGCTGGATCGCGCGGTTCTCCGCGCCCAGGATGACCAGGTCGTAGCGGCCGGTGCGCGCCTCGTTGGTGACCGCGCTGGACACGGGATCGTAGGCCAAGGGAAGGATATTGGGTCGCACCGTCGAGGCGCGAAAGACGATCGAAATCCGCTCCAGCTCTTCCTCTGGCGTCCGCCGGTTTTCTACGACGTCGTGAAGGCCGCTGATGTCGGCGTACGCCGCGGCCTGGGGGCGCCGCTCGGTCAAGACCGCCAGGGTCAACTCGGCCCCGGCGTTCTCGGCGTAACGGTGCGCGAATTCCACCGCCAGGCGGGACGCGACGCTGCCGTCGACGGGCACGAAAATGCGCTGGTACGCCGCCGCCGGCTTTCGCGCACGCATGATCGCAACGTGACAGGGTGCGCCAGCCACGATCTCTTCGATTAAGGCACCGCCGATGGTGGCCTCGTGACTTGAACCGAGCAAAATGATGTCCGCGCCGCTGGTCGCTGCCTCTTCGCAGATCCCGCGCGCGATGTCCCCCGCCACGACCTTTTTTATTTCGGGTGGGCGGCCGTCCGCCGCTGCCGCGTTCAGAGCATCCTCCTGCGCCTTGATGTCGCGCGCCGGCTCGCGCCGAAACAGGCGTCCCAGCCGCGTGCGCCACGTGGTCTTCGCCTCGATCGAAAGGATGGTCACCGCGGCGTCGCTCTTGCGCGCCAGACCGAAGGCGACGGGTGCCACCATCAGGGCGCCGATGCCACCACCGGTCGGGATCATGACCCGCACGTGTTCCCGATCGATCATGCCCATGGTCTGCGACGCCGCGATCCGTTGCTGCTCGTCTGCCGTCAGGCGAACCCGGGGCATCGTCAGGCGCAGGCCCAGGGGCGCCATGAACGACGTGACGATGGCCATCATCACGATGATCGAAAACATCTGGGAGGACAAAATGCCCAGTCCGAGGCCGATGGTCGCCGCGACGATTCCCATCGCGCCACGGGCGTTCATCGCCACCGCCAGCGACGCCGCCTCCCAGAAACGAAAGCCGCCCCACAATGCGCCCAGGCCACATCCCAGCAACTTCCCGAGGCAGGCGACGCCCAAGACCACGGCAAACATGCGGCCGCCACCCATCGCGCCCAGGTCCACCCGCAGCCCGACGATTCCGAAGAATACCGGCGACAAAACGCTGAGGACGAACGATTCCATGCGGGCGACGGTTTCCTTGCGCAACCGCGGTACTTGATGCAGCACCAGGCCCGCCACGAATGCTCCGAAAACCGCGTGAACACCGATGTATTCGGTCAATGCCGCGCACAGCAACGTGGTGACGACAATCAGGACCAAATCCGAATCCGGAACGCGGAACCGTTCGACGCAAAGGCGAACCAGAAAGCGCAGCAGCGGAAAAAGGACAAAAACCGCCGCCAGCAGAAATCCCCCCAGGTACAGCAACGTCAGTCCCAGATCGGCGATGCGCACCGAGCCGTGCGTTGCCGCTCCCGCGATCATGGACAGGATCAACCAACCGGCGGTGTCGTCGACCACCCCGGCCGACAGAATCACCAGCCCTATGTTGCGCTTGGTCAGGTCCAGGTCCATGAGGATTTTCGCGATGACCGGCATCGCCGAAATCGACATGGTCGTGGCTAAAAACAGACTGAACAGAATGCGGTGACTGGGATCCACCAGGTACGCGTCCGGCATGAAGATCCCCAGCGCGAATCCCAACCCAAACGGAAGCAGCATTCCTGTCGCCGAGGTAATCAGCGCCGCCCTGCCCAGATTGCGCACCAGCTTGACGTCGGTTTCCAGGCCCGTCATGAACAGCAGGAAAACCATTCCCAGGGTGCCGACGACGTCCAGTAGATGAAATTGCTCCACCAGTCGCGGAAAAACCGTCAGGAACGAAAGCGGAGCGACGCGACCAAAAACCGACGGGCCAAGCAGAATGCCCGCGCCGAGTTCCCCGATCACGGCCGGTAGGCCCAGTCGCTTGAACAGCTCGGCCCCCATGCGGGCCACGCCGATCAACAGCGCCACCTGCACCAGCAGCAGGAAGACACTGTGACCAGTGATAGGGGGAATGGACTGCATCGCGCGGGCGGAGGGTATCACGCCGGGCCCGCGCGTCGGACGTGCGACGGCCGTCTACGGGCAGTCAGCGACGATCAGCGCCCCCAGGATCGGGTGGGCACCCGCTGCGACCGGACTTTGCGACGTGAGGCATTTGCCCGCCGGAACGGTAAGCGTTTCGGCAGGAACCGACGCCGCCGCCAAGGTCAACGTTCCCGCGACAATCCTGATCCCACCTCCGAACGTGGCCGAGCTGACGACCTCCTCGATGATCGTGGCAGCGCCGGCGTTGGCCAGCGTCACGCCGTAGGTCTCGTGCGCGAAGATGGCGTCAGGTGGAGAGGTGAAGTCGGCAACCACCGCATTGAAATCGAAACCGAGACTCAGATCGAATTTCGGCGTGATTTCAAGCCGGGCCGTGCCGTCAACGTTGGAGGTCACCTTGCCGGAAAAACGCCGCATGGTATCGGCGTTAAGATTCAGATCGACGATGGTCGCACCCCGGACCGTGACCTTCGACTGGGCGATTCCGACATCCGTCAGCAGAATTTGTTTCTGCCCCTCATCCAGGGCCAGTTGGCCGTAAAGCCCGCCTATTACGACGTGCAGATCCCGGTTCGACAAGCCCATGTTCTGCGGATCCCAGGTGGTGCCGACGTCGGTCGCGCCCAGCCCAATCTGAACCTGCGCGGTCTGGGTGATACCGCTACTGGTCAGCGCGATCAGGGGATTGGTCGCGGCGCTTTTCAGTTCAAGGTCGCCCTTCGGCGCGATGTCCAGCGGCTCGAGAATGGCCAGCGCCACGGTCACCTTCTGGCTGCCGACCTTCTTCAGCGAGCCGCGCAGCTTGCCGGCCAGACGATCGAATTCACCGATCGGATTTCCATCGGGGATCTGCTGCTGAATGTAGTCGGCCGCGGTCTTGGCCTTCGGCAGGTCGACCTCGACCGCGATCTCGTCCGAGTGAACGATGAACGCCGCCAATTCCAAGCGACCGGGCCCGATCAAGATCGTCAAACGGCCACCGTCACCATCCGCCCTGACTGCCAGACGCACCGCGACCTTCGCGAAGTCGTCCGCGCAGCTCGCGTCGATCTCCGGAACGAATCCCACGGGATCGGTATCCTGGGTCAGCGGGCGACAGGTTGGATCCGCGTGCAGGAGGTACGTGGCCGTGTCATTGGTCTTGCTCTCGAAATTCGCGTCGACGAACAGGCGTTCCTGCATCATCCGCCGGATCTCCTTGCCGGCTTCGTCGAACTGCTCCTCGGTGGTCAGCATCGACGGCGCCGCCGCGAATCCGACCATCTGATTGGTCACGCGCGGCCCCACCATCGCCCGCAGCATGGCGGTTGGCGGCAGAACCGCCAACATGGCGGGCGCGACCGAACTTCCCGCGGAAGAGGTTGATCCCATGATCTTCTTGACGGTTCCCTCGTCGGCCATCGCGAAAGACATCGCGGGGCCGGCTTCGTGAATCGTCGCTTCGGCGTACAACGCCATGCGCTGGGTCAGCGCCTTCTCATCGATGGGCTGCGCGGCGTCCTGACAGGCGCCAAGGCCCAGCATCGCGGTTGTCAACGAGAGCAGGAATCGCGTCGTCGGGGTCTTCATCTTGATGAATCCTTTGCGAAGTGATGAATAGGCTGGGTTGGGGCTATTCGTTTTGGGGCTATTCGTTTTGGGCTGTCGCTCTTCGGGTGCTTCGCACTGCAAACCGCGTGCGCGCGGCGTCTTCGCGGCATCCGTGGGGGCACTACGTCAGGAAAAGCTCATGACTTGAGGCCTTCTGCCGGCGACCGGACGTTCCCTTGGGCGGGATCGGGAAGCGGCAAACAGGGGCTGTTGGCGGTGAATCCCTGACGCCCGCTGTCGCTTCACCCCGACAGGCAAGCGATCGGGAGCGATCGGGTTGTAGGCTTTACACCCACCGAGTGCCCTGCCATGCTAGCCGCCGCAAAAACAGAGCGCCGAATGGCGCAACGAAGGACCAAACCGTGAAGATTTACGCCAGCAGCGATCATGCCGGCTTTAGGCTCAGAAAAGCGCTGGTGAAACTTCTGCGGGATCGGGGCGTCGAGGTGGATGACCGCGGCCCCCCAACAGCCGAGCCACTCGACTACCCGGACGAGGCCGCCAAGATTGGGCAGTTGGTGCATGACCATGCGGGATCTCGGGGCCTGTTGGTCTGCGGATCGGGCATCGGCATGTGCATCGCGGCCAACCGAATCAACGGCGTCAGGGCCGTCGATGCCTGGAGTATCGAATCCGCGCGGCTGTCGCGGGCCCACAACGACGCCAACGTGTTGTGTCTGGGTGCGCGCCTGCTCTCGGAAACCGACGCCGCCAACATACTGGACGCCTGGCTGACGACCCCATTCGAAGGGGGTCGTCACTCTGTTCGCGTCGCGAAGATCGACACCACCGACACCGACACCAAAGGAGATCGCTGACCCCCATGCCAACATCCACGCCGACCACGCTGCACAAGACCCACGATCTGGGACAGAGCATTTGGTACGACAACATCCGTCGCGGGCTGATCACGTCGGGCGAGCTGCAGAAATTGATCGACGCGGGGGTCATGGGCATCACGTCGAACCCGACCATTTTCGAAAAAGCGATCGCCGCCTCGCAGGACTACGATGCGGCGTTGCGTGCGCTGGTCGCGGCGGGGCGTGGAACCGCCGAGATTTACGAGGCACTGGCGGTGGACGACATCCGCGCCGCGTGCGATCTGTTGCTGCCGGTCAATCACGCGACCGGCGGGGTCGACGGGCGCGTATCGCTGGAGGTGTTGCCCGCATTGGCGGCGAATACCGCACAGACGATATCCGAGGGCATGCGGTTGCACGCGCTGGTGGGCCGGCCCAACGTCATGATCAAGGTTCCCGCAACCCCCGAAGGGTTGCCGGCCATCACCGCGCTGACCGCGGCGGGGGTCAGCGTCAACGTGACGTTGATCTTCGGCCTTGACCAGTACCAAGACGTGTTCGACGCGTATATCGCCGGCGTCGAGCAACGGGTCGCGGCCGGCGGCAGTTTGGACGGATTGGCATCGGTCGCCAGCTTCTTTGTGTCGCGGGTCGACAGCGTGTGTGACAAGCAACTGGACGAGAAGATCAAATCGGGCGACGCGGCGACCAGCGCGCGCGCCGAAGGACTGCTGGGAAAAATCGCGATCGCGAACGCCAAACTGGCGTATGCCCTGTATGGCGAGATCACCGCGAGCCCCCGCTGGAAGGCGCTGGAGGCACGCGGGGCGCGACCGCAGCGGTTGCTGTGGGCGTCGACGGGAACCAAGGATCCCAGGTACCCGGACACGCTGTACCTGGACGGACTGATCGGCGGCCCCACCGTCAACACGGTTCCTCCCGCGACGCTGGCCGCGTACCTGGATCACGGACGGCCCGCGTTGACGCTGGGGGCGAACCTCGATCAGGCCCGCGCGCAAATCGCGGAACTTGCTGAGCTGGGTATCGATTTGAATCGGATCTGTCGTGGTCTTTTGGCCGACGGGGTGAAGGCGTTCGTGACGTCGATGAACACGCTGATGGGTGTCATTGCATCCCGGGCCGCAGCGATCGCAGAGCAGTCCTCGCGGCGCCAGACCGCGGCCCTGTCCGCCGCCGATCGCGACGCGGTCCAGGCCGCCATGCGCGATCTGGCGTCGCGAAAGGCGCCCGAACGTCTATGGGCTGGCGACCCCACCCTGTTCACGGCCGATCCCGCGCATGACAAGTCGATCCGCAATCGCCTGGGGTGGTTGCGCGCGCCCGAGAGCATGCGCGGCAAGGTCGCCGAGATCGAGGCCTTTGTCGCCGAGGTTCGCGCCGCCGGCTTCACCCGGGTCGTCTTGTTGGGAATGGGAGGCAGTTCGCTGTGTCCCGAGGTCCTGGCCCACACTTTTCGCGGGCAAGACTGGGGTCTGTCGCTGGATGTGCTGGACAACACCGATCCCGCGGCCGTTCGCGCGGTCGAACGGGGCGGCGATCTAAAAACGACGCTGTTCGTGGTGGCGTCGAAATCCGGCGGGACCATCGAAATCCAGGCCTTCGAGCACTATTTTTGGGATCGGGTGTTGTCGCTTCATGGCGGCGATGCCGCCCGGGCCGGGGCGCAATTCGTCGCGATCACGGATCCCGTGACGCGGCTGGGGCAAATGGCCGACGAAAAACATTACCGACGTACGTTCGTGAACGCGGCGGACATCGGCGGGCGCTATTCGGCGCTGTCGTATTTTGGTTTGGTTCCGGCGGCGCTGCTGGGTGCGGACCTAGCCGGACTGGTCGACACGGGCGCCACCATGGCTGCCGGTTCTTCGGGAATCCTGCCGGTAGGCGAAATCGCCGGCATGGAATTGGGCGCGATTCTGGGAACGTTGGTCGCGCGCGGGCGGGACAAGATGACCCTGGTTTGTGATCCCGAGCTAGAAACGCTGGGATCGTGGATCGAGCAACTGGTCGCCGAATCCACGGGCAAGGAAGGCAAGGGAATTGTTCCGGTCGATCTGGAGCCGCTGGGTTCGCCGGACATTTATGGTCCCGACCGGCTGTTCGTGCGCATCAGTTTCGGCGACGGCACGGGTGACCAGAGACTGAACGCCGACGTGGCGGCGCTGGAGCGCGCCGGTTTTCCGGTCGTGCGTCTGCGCATGCCCCGGCGCCAGGATCTGGGTCGCGAGTTTTTTCGCTGGGAACTGGCCACTGCGATCGCCAGCAGCGTGATGGGCGTGAATCCGTTCGACGAACCGAACGTCACCGAGGCCAAGTTGGCGACAACGGCGCTGTTGGCCGTGCAGCAGCAGCAGGGCAAACTTCCCGACCCCGAAGGCGTGGTGACCCCGGCCGACGCCGACGCCATCCGCCGTCATGTGCTCGGCGCCGGTGCGGGCGACTACGTGGCGATATGCCCGTATTTCGTCCGAACGGCGGCGCGCGATCGCCTGCTGACGCAGCTTCGTGTTCTCGCGCGCCAGAAGACCCGGGCGGCGACGACTCTCGGGTACGGCCCCCGTTTTTTGCATTCGACCGGTCAGCTTCACAAGGGTGGCGCGAACAACGGCGTCTTCCTGCAACTGACGGCCGATGTCGACGCGGATCTGGCGATCCCAGGCCAGCCCTACACGTTCGGCGCGCTTCGCGATGCCCAGGCGCTGGGTGATCTCCAGGTCTTGCGACGGCGAGGCCGGCGGGCGATTCGCGTGAATCTGGGCAAGGACATCGAGTCCGGGATCGAGAAACTGTTGTCCGCGCTGGCCGCCGGCTGACGTTTTTATGTTGGTACTTGCCGGTGACATTGGCGGGACCAACGCCCGCCTGGCCCTGTTCGATGTGGAGGCGACGGCGTCCCCCACAACGCCGTTGATCGAACGGACGTATCCGTCGGCGGCGCACCTGGGCCTGGACGTGATCGTCGAAAAATTCCTGGCCGAGGCGCGCGAAATCCTGCCCCCCTTGGGTCCACCCGAGCGGGCCTGTCTGGGGATCGCGGGCCCCGTGGATGGCAACGTGTGCCGGGCGACGAACCTGCCGTGGATCGTCGACGGTCGCGCTTTGTCGCAGAGCCTGGGGATTGGGCGCGTTCGCCTGGTGAACGATTTTTACGCGGCGGCGCTGGGCAGTGTTTCGGTTCCACCGGAACAACTGACGCCCCTTGGCGGTGGTCCCCGCGAACCGAAGGGGCCCATCGCGGTGTTGGGCGCGGGGACGGGCCTGGGCGAAGCCTTCCTGATGTGGTCCCCGACGGAGGATCGGTACCAGGTGATTCCGTCGGAAGGCGGCCACGTGGATTTTGCTCCGCGCACGCCCCTGGAAATCGATTTGCTGACCTACCTGACGGCGAAGTACGGCCGCGTATCATATGAGCGCGTGCTGTCGGGACAGGGACTGTGCAACCTGTACGCGTTCCTGGCCAAGGAGCCGGCCTTTCGGGCGCCGGGAGCCGGCGATTCCGGTGCCGCGATCTCGGCCGGCGATCCGGCGGCGGCCATTTCCCAGCGTGCCCTCGATGGCAGCGATCCCATCTGCGTGGCGGCCTTAACGCTGTTCTGCGGTGTACTGGGCGCGCGGGCCGGGAACCTGGCGTTGACGTTGTTGGCGACCGGCGGCGTGTTCGTCGCTGGCGGCATCGCGCCGCGCGTCGTGGCGTTTCTGCAAAAAGGAACCTTTCGCGAGGCCTTCGAACGTAAGGGTCGGCTGCAACCGCTCGTGGCCCGGATCCCCGCGTTCGTGGTCACGCACCCGCAACCGGGCCTGCTGGGCGCGGCCACGATTGCCACATCGCTGTAGACCGCGCCACCGTCGATATTCCCGCCGACTGACGCGCGTGGTCGCCGCTTTCGTCGAGGCTGCGGCCGCATCTTCAGGGATCCACCCGACCCGCCGATGCCAGGTTCGTGGTGAACGGCCATAGAAGTGCCGGTGCGGCCCTGGCGCTTGGTGAGGATCCCGTATCCTTCTCCGACCAGCAGGGCGCCCGGTCGCAGCGCGAGCGCGAGCGGTTCGGCCGCATGATCGGACAGTCGGGCCCCATGCGTGCGGTGTTCGAGACGCTGGAGCGCGCGGCGGCCAGCGACGCGACCGTGTTGCTTGAGGGCGAGACCGGCACCGGAAAAGAGATCTCGGCCGAGGCGCTTCACCGGGGCAGCCGGCGGCGCGACAAACCGTTTCTGGTCGTGGATTGCGGCGCCATACCGCCACAACTTCTGGAAAGCGAACTGTTCGGCCACGAGCGCGGTTCGTTCACCGGGGCCGTCAGCTCGCGCCAGGGTGTCTTCGAGGCGGCGGCCGGTGGCACGGTATTCCTGGACGAGATCGGCGAGCTGACCATCGACCTGCAGCCCAAGCTGCTGCGCGTGCTTGAACGTCGCGAGGTCCGGCGCATCGGCACCAACCAGCATGTTCCGGTGAATGTCCGTTTGGTGGCCGCCACCAACCGCGGCCTGCGCGAGCAGGTGGCGGCCCGTAAATTTCGCTCGGATCTCTACTACCGTTTGGCGGTGGTCGAGATTCGTCTGCCGCCACTGAGGGAGCGCATCGGAGATCTTCCGTTGCTGGTCGAACACATCGCGCGGACCCTGGGACCTCTGGATACCGACACGATGCAGACGATTCATTCGCCGGAATTCCTGACCCGCCTGGCGAAACACGACTGGCCGGGCAACATTCGCGAGCTGCGCAACCACCTGGAACGCTGCGTGGCCCTGCGCGAGTTTACGCCGCCCCAGACGTCGGCTACCCCATCCAGCATGGCGACCCCCGAGAACGCGGCGGGCGTGGGACGACCGCTGCGCGAAGCGCGCGACGAATGGGTCAACAGCTTCGAAAAGCGCTATCTAGAAGAACTGCTTCGCGTGAACGACAACCGGGTCAGCGTGGCGGCGCGGTCCGCGGGCGTCGACCGGATCTACTTCTATCGCCTGCTGTGGAAACATGGCCTGCGCACGCGCGAGGCGTCCATCCGCGAGGATGAGGCGCCCTAACCCGCGGACGGCGGCATGGCGGCCCTTCCTTTCAGGTTCACCGGCGACGAGCGGCTGCTTGCTGGTTCCCAGGCGACGACCGACCAAACCGGAGATGACGTCAGTCCGTCAGCGGGGTCGGTACCCGCCGCGCCCCCACGCGAGCTGACCGTCCGCGCGCTGACCGTCGGTTTGGCCATCGGGGCTGTCCTTGCCGCCGGCAATGTCTACACCGGCCTGAAATCCAGCTGGATCGATGGTGGCGCCCTGACCGCGGCGCTGCTCAGCTTCACGTTCTTCGCGACGTTCAAACGTCTGGCGCGCATGCCGTTCGGGCCGTTCGAAAACAACGTCGCGCAGACCGCGGCGGCATCGGCGGCGGGCATGGTGTTTGTACACGGTTTGATGGCACCCATGCCAGCCCTAGAAATGATGGGCCAACATCACGCGCCCTGGGCGTTGTGGTTGTGGGGCATCACCCTGGCGCTGGTCGGTCTGGTCCTGGGCCTGGTCCTACGCCGCAAGTTGGTGGTCGAGGATGCCCTGCCCTTTCCCACCGGCACCGCCACCGCCGAGTTGATCCGCAGCGTCCACGCGAATCAAGGATCCGCCGAGCGGCGCACGCGGCTGTTGGTGATTGCCGTGCTGGCCGCCGGGGCGTTGACGTGGTTTCGCGACGGTCGACCGTCGCTGATTCCACAAGCGCTGTACCTGCCCATCACGCTGGGCGGTGTAACCGCCGCGTCGCTGACCCTGGGCATCGCCAGCAGTCCCCTGATGCTGGGAACCGGTATGTTCGTTGGACTTCGTGGATCGCTGAGCCTGCTTTCGGGAGGTGCCATCGCATGGGCCGTCCTGGCTCCGGTCGCGATCCGGTACGGGTGGACGAAGGACGGTAGTTACGGAGCGTTGGCATCGTGGCTGGTTTGGCCTGCCTTCGGCATGATGATGGCCACCACGTTTGTCCCCGTGTTTCTGGGGTGGCGGAAGCTGTTGCTGGCGGCTCGTCAGGTGCTGCGCGATGCCCGCAATGTTCTTGGGCGTTCCGTGAACACGACGGTCTCGCCGCCCAGCCGGGCACGCGATCGCTTGGTCGGTGTCGGAACGGTTCTGCTCGCCTCCGCGCTGCTGGCCTGGACCGGTTGGCGCGCGTTCGGCTTCAGTCCGATCCTGACTTGCGCGGCGCTGGCACTGTCCGTCGTTCTGGCGGGGATCTGCGCCCGCGCGGCCGGTGAGACCGACGTCGCGCCGGTCGGAGCGTTCGGAACGATCACACAGATTGTTTTCGCGGGCGGTGGGCCCACAAGTTCCATCCTGGCGGGAGCGATTGTGGCCGGCAACGCGACCGAGGTGGCGCAGTCCATGTGGGCGTTCAAGGCGGGACACTCCCTGCGTGCGTCCATCCGGGCGCAGTTCATCGCGCAAGTGCTGGGGGCGATCGTCGGCAGCGTGGTGGTGGTTCCGGTCTATCTGTTGGTGACACGCGCGTACCCTCTTGGCAGCGAACAGATGCCTGCGGTCGCGGCGGTGTCATGGAAAGCAACGGCCGAGGCGCTGAGCGGAGGCCTGGGAGCGTTGCCCCCCTACGGCATTCACGCTATCGCGATCGGATTCGGGGTGGGGGCGGTGCTGTGTGTGCTTGGTCGAGGTCAGTCGAAACTGGGCGCATATCTCCCGTCGGCGATCGCCCTTTCGATCGGCATGATCATGCCGGCCTCCATGTCCGCGACCGCCGCGCTGGGTGCCGGCGTCCTGACCCTGCTACGGCACCGCATGCCGACGCTGGCGGGGGGGGAAGGCAACGCGCTGGCCGCCGGGCTACTGGCGGGCGAATCGCTGCTGGGTGTCGTGATCGCCGCGCTGGTGGCCAGCGGGCTACTGTCCTTCTGAGTCCGCAGTGGTGATTCGGGCGGTCAGTTTTCGAAGTTGGCAGGTCCGGCGCTGCGTGGGGCCATGGGGGTGCGGTCAATCGCCATCGGCCGGCCGAACGCTTCGGCCTGAAGCGTCTTGTCGATCCACTGGGCAATCGCCTTGTCGCCCGCGATGGGTGGATAGCGTCGCGCCAGGTCTTCAAGCACGGACTCCAGCGCGGCACAATCCGCGAAGCGATCGTCGACGTCGTAGGCCAGCGCCCTGAAGATGACCGCTTCCAGTTCGGGCGAGATGTCCTTCCGGAAACGCGACAGGGGCGCCAGGTGCGGCCATCCGTCCCTGCCCTTCAGGGCCAACACGGTCAGGTCCAGGTTCACGGGAATACCCGCCAGCATTTCGTAGGCGATCGCTCCCACGCCGTACAGATCGGCGCGGCCGTCGATAGTCTGACCCAGTCGATGTTCGGGGGCCATATAGCCGGGCGTTCCCTTGACCAGTCCGACGTCCGTCCGGCTGATCCGGCTGGCGTGATTGGCCATGGCGATGCCGAAGTCGCCAATTTTGACGACGCCGTTTCGGGCCACGAAGACGTTGCCGCTTTTGACGTCACGGTGAACCAGATTCAACGGGGTTCCATCTGCGTCCTGCGTGGTGTGCGCGGCGTACAGGCCGTCGCAGATCTTGCGCAGGATGGCCAGAACGACGGCAACCGGTACCGGCCGTTTGGTTTCGTGGCAGACGCCGATCAGACGGGCCAGATCGGCGCCGTCCACGTGTTCCATCGCGATGAAGTACTCGTCGTCGGCGCGACCGAGATCCAAGATCTGCACGATGTTGGGATGGTCCAGCAGCGACGACAGCCGCGCCTCGTCCAGGAAGTGCTCGACCGCCCGGGGCTGTCGGGCAAGTACGGGGTCCAGCACCTTCAGCGCGATCTTTTTCGTGAACCCGGCCTCACCGGTGCAATGGGCCAGGAACACGTCCGCCATACCGCCCGTCCCGATGTGCTGAAGAATTTCGTAACGGCCGATCCGCCGAACCGACGTACCGAGAGTGACCGCCGGCGTCGTCCGCCGCGTTCGCCTCAACGCTGCTGTCGGCAGCGCCGGGGTGGCCGCCCAGATTTCGGGGGTCTTGGCCGGCAACGAAATCGACAAGGCGGCGCGACGCGCCCGAAGCGCGAGGAGTAAAGCGATCGCCGCCAGAGCCGCGGCACCGCCCCAATACCGCGCTTCGCCGGGTTTGGCGGGGGCGCGAAGGACCAGACGTAGGGCCGTCCCCGCGCCCACCGATCCGGCAAGCGGAAGGTCGAAGGTGCTGACATTCGCCACGGACGTCGGTGCCCCCAGCGTCAGGCGCCTGTCCCCCAGCACGATCTCGGCCGATAGTCCGGCCGCCGCCAGATCCTTCGATAGATCGTCGAGGTTCACACCCAGGCTGGTTGCCACCACGCCGTCCAGTTCGTCTGCGCGGGCGCGCGGCACCACCCTGACGGCCTCGGACAGGCGCAGGCCGCCTTCCGAGCCTGCTGTGCGTTGCGTGATCCAGGCCCGTGGTCCCAGGGGATAGATCTCTGGCGCGCGCGCCTGATCCGGGAAGGCGAGCAAGACAACGGGCGCGCCGCGTTTCGGAAGCTGCCCGATCGCGATGGTCTCCCCGGCGCGCGGCCGGAAGGCCAGTTCGTCCTGCGTCAGATCGCGAACGGTCTGCGCGTCGGTCGAAACCGCCGCCGCCAGGCGCGGAAGATCCGCCAGCGTCGCGACGCGCGCGTGCAGCGCCGCCGCGGCTTCGCGCAGACGCGACTCGGCCGCGCGTTGCCACGGAAGCGTGTCGAAGCCGCGTGTGGCGTCGCCGCGCGCGGTCCAGGCGGCGATGGCGCCGGCCCCCAGCGCGGCAACCACGGCCAGGACGGCCAGGGTCTTACTTGCTGCTGATCGCGTCGCCACGAGAGGCTCCGAACTTGTCGCTCTGCGGTCCGGTCGAGCCTGCGGCGCCCTCGGATTGCAGGGTCAGGGCCAGCGTGGCCGGCTCGCGCTTGATCTGGATTTCCTGAACGGTCGGGGTATCGCTGTTTTCCGCCCAGGCCCGGACACGGTATTTTCCGGGCCGCAGGTTTTTGAAGGTGAACTTGCCGCCCGGCTCGGTGACGGCGTAGTGCGGGGCGGAGACGGCGACCACGTACGCGGACATGTTCGCGTGCAGGTTGCAGCCGACGCGAACCACGCCCTCCTTGTCGAAGGTCAGGTCGCGGGCCTGACCGCCCTTGTACATACCGAGATCGAACGGACGCGATCGCGAACGTGAGAAAACGTTGTGATAGATGCTGTCGAAGTTGGGGAAGCTGACCGTCGATCCGACGGGAACCGCCAGCACCTTGGGCGCGAATTCGCGGTCGCGCTGTTCGATGATCCGGTGTTTCGGGGGGCGATGCGCGAACTTGCGCGAGGCCGGCTCCAGGGTGACGACGGCAAGGCCCAGGAACGGGCGTTGCCCCGGCAAGAAGATGGTCCCGGTCAGTGAACCGCGTTTGGCCTTGGGGGCGGGATCGTCCTCGCTGGAATTCCCGGCAGCCGCCGGCTGGGGGGCCGCGTCCTTGGGAACGGTCCTCAGGGGGGTGGTGATCCGCGGCGGCGCGCCGTCACGGAACAGGGGAGCCAGATCGGCGACGGCGGCAGTGCCCAGCGTGAGCTCGGCCGAACTGAACAGCTGATCGGCGAACGATCGATTACCGGCAAGGCGTGCCGCATTGGCCTTCTCCAGCAACCCCAACGCCGCGCGCACCGCCTGGGCCCGCTCGGCGACCAAATCCTTGCTGGGCGCGGTGCCGCCCGTGCCGCCGGCGGCCGGTTCGGAGCCAACCGCCGCGGTATCCGGCGCGATGTCCGATTTCATCGGCCCCAAGGCCCCCAACAATTCGTTCTGTTCGCGGGCGGGGACCTTGAAATGATCCAGGGCGCCCTTCAGGCTCTGCACCAACGCATCGAATTCCCCCCCGGCGATTCGCATGCCGGCGTGCGCGGTCTTCATGTCCTTGCCGGTGTACTTGCACGGGCCTCCGGTGGCCTGGCAGACGAAATCGATCAACATCCCCCGCAGGCGCGGGAGGTCGGCATTCGAGAAGCGCGCGTTGATGCGTTCGTCAGCCGAAACGCGACCCAGGAACTGATCGACCACCGCCGTAATGGCGTCTTTGCCTCCGAGGCGATCATAAAGCGGGCTTGATGCTGCGGGCGGCTTGGCCGGAGCGCGATCGGCCTTCGGCGGGCCTGGCTGGTCGGAGTTCGCGGTCTGGGCAACGGCTCCCGGCAGGGCGCGACCGTCAGTGGTGGGCGTGGCCGTCGCACAGCCGCCCAGAAGCAGAAGGACCATCATGGGCATCGTCGTCCGCATCGTTTTGGCCGGCACTATACGCCAGCAATCGCGCCCGCGGTATGACGAGCAGTCTCGCCCGCGCAACATGTTGGCGTCGCGGAAGCGAAGTTGATTCTTGCGGTTCCTGGATTTCCGGACGGTTTCGACCAGCCCAGTTTCGGGGCTTCACGTCCCGCGGTCGCCAACCTCGACTGACCTCCGGGTGTCGATTGGGCTCGCTGCTGCCCGTAACGATCGAGCCCGATCCAACCGCCGGACGGATGAGCAGTCCGTCCGGGTGATGACAGCGGATGCCCTAAAGCCTTCTCCGTATGACCTGCGCTAGTTGTATCGCAAGTACATGTAATTACATGAATTATTATGCGGCACGAGCGCTGCACTGGGTACCTGTCAACTCGCTTCGATTGCTCGTTAAACAACAAACCCAAGGACAACAACATGAAGAATTCAACGAAGACCCCCGGCATCCGCGTGAAGTCCGCCGTCAAGGCGGGTGCATTCGGAAGCAATCACAACGCCGGCATTCGCGTGAAGTCTGCCGTCAAGGCAGGTGCATTCGGCAGCAATCACAACGTGGCTATCGTCCGCGCGCGCTAGTTCACACGCCAAAGAACGAAGGGGCGGGCCTCGATGCAAGCATCGATGCCCGCCTTTTCATTTTTTCACCGCACCCCGATCAGTGCGTGACCGCCCAAATGGCAACGTACGTAGAGGAAAACGCGAACAGGAATAGATTGAGCCCCATCAGAGCCGCCAAGGACACGTGAAAGAGCACCCCTACCCCGAACCAAAGCAGCACAATGGGATCGGGAGCGACCAGGACAACGGGGAAGGTGGCCTCCCACAGCATCACCGACCAACAGAGAAACCAGGACAGTCGCGGCCGGGCGCTCACGAGTGCGTGCAGGCGCGGGCTTCCGTAAGTGTGTGTCGATAGGACTCCCGCCATCGCCGCGCCAGATCGCCAGGCCGGGGACTTCAACTTGCTGACCCCGGCGACCAAATAGGCCAGGCAGCTTTGCGCTGCCACGAACCAAAGACCCGCCCACGCGGCCAGCGGTGTGCCGGCGACGACAATGGCCAACCAGGCCGCACCGCAAACCACCAGCGTCATGGGATCCGCGCCTATGGCGCCAAAACCGCCGGTTCTGACGCAGATGTAGATTTGGGTGACGATCAGCAGGGTCAAGCCGATGGCGAACCCGGGAGAGCCGGCGACGCCCAGCGCGACGAAAGCCAGCGCCACGATCCGAACGGCTAGCACGGTCATCAGGCGCCCGGCGCCCTGAAAAAGGGCATCCCCCAGACGACGCAGCGGCGCTGGCAGCGAGACCAAGCGCTGGCGAAGAACGATCCAGCCGTAGGAACCGTCATCGCGGTACTTGGCGATGCTGACCATGCGCTCCAACGCATCGATCAGGATCCCGACACCACAAATACGAAGCATGAGCAGATAGGCGGGCCCGAGATCCTGCATCGGTCTAGTCCAGCCTGTGAGGATTGGACAGAATTCCCAGCGCCACCTGTCGTGACGTTCCGAAACCAGTGGTCTCGACGATCATGAACTGACGTTCGTGCGATTCAGGAAAGCGCGGCGCCTGTCGCGCGCGATGGAGGAGGAACAGATACGGTAGCGACAGCTGGATGGCCGCCAAGGGATCTCGCACGACCGGGGCCACGGACTGCTGCAACCCGGCCAGTCCGGCCACCGTGGTCAACATGGCCTGGTGATCTCGTTTGGCCGTGCTCCAAAGGATCCGCGTGGGACCGTTGCGTTCGGTCGGAATTTGCCGCCAAGGCGACGCTTGACCATCAGCCAAGAAGTCGTGAAAAACGAGGTGGTAGTCGACATCGATAGGATCAGGCGCAAAAAAATGCAGACGGGGCAACAGCGCGAAGGTGTTGAGGCCGCTGAGTAGACCCGTCCATGGTCCGGGAAACTGGTTGGCCACAGAGGCCGTCAGCCACAGGGCAAGCGCGATCAATACAACAAGCGTCATGGCGCCTCCGAGGGAGCGTCCGCCGCCAAGGCCCGCTCCCTGAGAGCCAGGAGATCGTCAAACGATGCTCCCTCCTCGATCGGCACATCACGCGAGGCCAGGCGCCACAGGGCGGCATCGAGCGAGCCAGCAAAGTCACGAGCGGCCTGTTGCTGCAACCCCCACGTGTCATCGGCCGCGGCGGGCGAATCTACCTCCGCAAAATCGGAATCGGACGTTTCCATCGCCTCGTCGCCGTCGCTCGCCGGTTCGTCGACAAGCGCGTCCATTCCGGCCAGTTCCGCCTCGCTGAGTTCAGGACCCACTACGCCACCGCATTCTGTTCCGCGGGACTATACGCCAGCAATCGCACGCGGCACTGTGCGCGTGTTGGCACCTGAAAGCGAGCAGTTTTAGCGCATGCTTACGCGCTGAAGCCGACCCGGGCGGGCCTCGATCCAACGATCGATGTCCGCCTTTCGTTTTTTCGCCACGGGACCGGCCACGGGACCGCCGTCGCAATCGGACCGCGCCTGAATGGCCAAAGACAGCGCACGATTCTGGTCGCGGTTGAGAGCGCGGGCCAAGGCGAACCGCGCCTGACACAGGAGATCTCGATCCAATTCGACTGTTTCGCCAATCCTCAACGCGCGTTCCAGGTGCGGAATCGCCAGTGCGGGTTGCCCCTCGCCGATGAAACTCTCGCCGATTGTGGTCAGCGCAGATCCAATTGACGGATGGTCGGATCCGTATTCGCGTTCCAAGATGGAAACTGCCTTGTGTGCGTCCCTCCGGGCCTCGCCATGCAGGCCCTTGACGTTCGCGATCTCGGCTATGTTCCCCAAGACGTTGGCCGTCAAAGGGTGGTCAGGGCCCAGGGCGGTTTCAGTCATCTTGAGCGCCTTTTGATTTAGCTCGCCTGCCTCGTCGAGTCGTCCCAGGTGAAACAACGCCAGAGCAGCGTTCGTTTCCGAAATCGCCACGTCGAAGTGCGCCCCACCGAGTGCCCGGGTTTTCAAGGCGACCGCTTCGAGACTGGCGGCAAGGCTATCTGCAAGCCGGCCCTGCTTCGAATACATGACCCCCAGGTTGTTCGCGCGCCAACCCGCGATTACGTCGTGCCCGGGCCCCAGTCGGGCCAGCACGGAGGCCGCGTGTCGCGCCCAGCGGTCGCCGTCGACATAGCGCGACTGCATGACCCCCACCGAATAGATCAGGTCCGTCGCGGATTCGAGCGCCACCTCATCGTGACGGCTGGCTTCCGCCAGCCATACCGCCTGTTCCAGGCTGATCTCGGCCTTCTGTGCGTCCCCTTCATCGGTTTGCAGTTCCCCCATCTGCATCAGGGCCTCGGCCGCAACCGGTTGGTAGTTCGTCGCCAGAGCGACCTCCGTGATCGGTCCGATCTGGTCCCTTGCCTGCTTGTACCTGCCGGCGTTTTTCAGCGCCTTCACGTCGGCCAGTTGGGTTCGCACGTCGGACACCTTGCGGCGGATCTCGGGATCGTCGGGCGGCCGAACGACGGCCCTAAGGGTGGCGATGTCGGCACACTGCTCGACAGGACGCATTGATTGCGACGCCCCGACCGCCTTGCTGACAACGTCGGCATTCGCGTCTGTGAAAACCGCCGTCAACGCCCGGACCTCGGAGAAACGCTCGTGGAGGCAAGCCATCCGCAAATCCAGCACCTCGGCCGATTGTTCGCCGCGCACGTTGGTTGCCCGACACGCCTCGCGGTGCATGTCGTCCCAGGCGGTGACGTACCGATCCAGGGCGTTGCTGACCACCTCGAATGAATCCGCGGCGTAGCGTTTGCCCGTCGCCATGAACGCCCCCCGGATCGCGTTCTTTCTGGGCGTGAGGCGCTTTCCGTTCGGCAGTTCCCAGATTCCAGCCAACTTCTCCGAGGCGCCCTGGCATTTCATGCGTTGTTGCCGTTCGGCCCGGACCAATCCAGCCCCCAGCGCGACGATCAACCCCATCGTTGCAACCACCACCCCCCCGCGCCGCCGCGTGCGGGCCGGATCCTTGGCCATCGCCGCAAGCAGCGTCTCCATCGATGCGTGGCGGGTTGCGCGGTCCACCCGCAGACCACGCAACACCACCCGGCGCAACCAGCCCGGTACCCGCGACCCCGGCGGTTGCGGACGAACGCGCCCCGCCAGCACGTTCGCCGTCAAAGCGTGAATGTCCTTGCCCTCGAAGGGACGCTGGCCGTACAGCGCCTCGTACAGGGCGACGCAGAAGCTGAACTGGTCCGATCGCGCGTCGAGTGTGGCGCACTGAAACTGTTCGGGCGCCATGTACGCCGGCGTGCCCATGATGGCGCCTGTTTGTGTCAGTGGAGAGTTGAGCGCGGACGTCGGGGCGTCCGTAGGGGCCGCCGGGAGATTTCGCGATAGGTCGCGGGTGGCGGTGTCGGCCTCACGCCAGGGGCCGCGTGCTCCTGATGCGATGGCAAGGGCGGCCTCGCGAGGCGACAGCGACTCCCGGACCTCCGACGACTCGACCTGTGCGGGCACGGCCTTGGATGCGTTGCTTCGTGACATCGCGCTGGTCCACACGGCGCCTGTCTGCGACCCTCTGATCGACGCCATGATTTGCGACACCACGCCCTGCGACGCCGACGTCGCCGTCGACTCCGAAGGAACCGCTGCGTCGGACGCCCCGGCTTCGGCCTTGTCGCCCTCTATGGCGCGCGCCAGCCCGAAGTCCATCACGCGCACCTGACCGTCGCGTCCCATCATCACGTTGTCGGGTTTGAAATCCCGATGAACCAGCCCCGCCCTGTGCGCGGCGGCCAGCCCTTTTCCGGCGGACGTGAACGTCGCCACGACCTCGCGCCAGCCCCGCGGCTTCACCTCAAGCCAGTAGCTCAGTGTGTTTCCGTCGACGAATTCCATCGCCAGGAAGACCCGGTCGTTGAACGTCCCCACGTCGAACATGACGACCACGTTCGGGTCCGACAACTTGGCGATCGCCTGCGCCTCGCGCAGCAGGCGGGATCGCCCCTCGGATCCGTCGTCGCCGCCCTTCTTGCTCGGATGCAGCAGTTTCAACGCGATTTTTCGATCCAGCTCGGGATCGTAGGCCGCGTACACCTCGCCCATACCGCCCTTGCCGATCAGCCCGACCACCAGGTAGCGCCCGACGGTCGTACCGCGTTCGACCCGGGTTACCAGTTCGTGCTGCGCCGTGCTGCTCGGCTTGTCAGGGGTCATGAAATCCTGATCCGCACTGAGACGCCGCCTCCATCCCCCACCTGCGCGGAAAGGGTCAGGCCGCGGCGGCTTCCGTCACGTGAACTCCGGTTACGTTCTTTTGGGGGGCCCACTCGGCGATCGACGTGACACCGCCGCCGACGATTTCCTTGCCGCCGGGGGCGTCGTCGGAATCTTTAACGTCGGCCCCACCTACGTGGACGCAAACGTTCACGTGAACGTCAGCGTGAACACTGGGACGATTCGCCAGTTCTGCCGCCAGAGATTGGGCCATCTGACGCCCCTCGGCCCGAGCGGCGTCGGAATCGGAGGCGGATTCGGGCAGGATCTTGGCGCCCAGAATAGCGTTTCCCGTTTGCAGCGGCAGTTGCCATCCGGCATCACGCATTGTCTGTTCGGTCATATCCAGCACCGCTGACACGTCGTCCAAGACATCGTCGCTTTCGGCGTCCGCCGTGTCGGCCATTCGCAATTCGACGAAGATGGCCATCGCGCGTGCCGCCGCGGACGTCACCGGCTTTGCTTTCGCCCCGCCCACGGCATCCTGCAAGGCATTGATGAACGCCTTGGCGCTTGCGAACCGACGCTCCGGTTGTTTCTCCATCGCCCGCAGCACCACGGCGTCAATCTTGGGAGAGACCGGCGCGCTTTGGCTGGGGCGCGGGGCCGGGGACTCCAGATGCAGCAGCTCGATGTCGGTCATGTGTTCGCCGCGGAACGGATACTGCCCCGTCAACAGGTGATACAACACTACCCCCAGCGCGTAGACGTCCGTGCGTGGATCGATCGTGCCCCCGCGAATTTGTTCAGGCGCCATCGTGTACGACGTCCCCAGGCGCGCGCCGGCCACGGTCAGACCGACATCGGCCGCGTCGGGGTGGATCAGTTTGGCGATTCCGAAATCCAACAGCTTGACGATGCGCTGATCGCCGCGCTCCTCGATGTGGATGTTGCTGGCCTTCAGATCGCGGTGGACGATCCCCTGCGCGTGCGCCGCGTCCAGCGCCGAGCAGACCGGCGTCAGGATCTCCAGCACCTCGGTCGGGTGAAAACGCCCGCGCGTGGTCAACATCGATCGCAGGTCCGTGCCGACCAGCAGCTCCATGACGTAGAACGGACGCCCGTCCGGCAGTTCGCCGAATTCGTGGATATCGACGATGTTGGGATGCTTGATCAGGTTCACCGCCAGCGCCTCGCGAAGAAACCGCGCGACCATCTGGGGCGAACTGGCCAGTTCGCGTCGCAACACCTTCACGGCGGCGCGACGACCAAGTAGACGGTGCTTGGCCTCATAGACGGTTCCACCACCACCCGAGGCCAGTTCTTTTTCCAGGACGTAGGCACCCGCCAACGTGCCCGGTCGAAGCGCATCCGGATCGGCCTGTTGGGCGAGCGCGGTCGCTTGCTGGGGGGCCCGCGCGCGGGTCTTGTCGAAGTCTTCGTCCAGTTTGGGTAGCAACGTCGTTTCTTCCAGACGGAGGCAGAGGGAGGATCGTACTCCGTTCCCCTCCCCCATCGGTGGATCTGGGGACTGGGTTTAGCGGCGACCGACCAATGTACAATCGCGCCCGATGATCGATTCCCACTGTCACCTGGACGCCCAAACCTTCGCCACCGATCTTCCCGCGGTCCTGGAACGCGCCCGCGACGCCGGGGTTAAGGCCATGATCTGTATCGGATCCGGGCGCGACATCGCATCGGCCCGCTCCGCTGTTGCCCTGGCGGCTCGCGAATCCGACGTGTATGCCACGGTCGGAGTTCACCCCCATGACGTCGCCGGCATGGGCGATCTCGACTGGGCGGAGTTGGATCAGCTGGCGGCCGGGGACCGGGTCGTCGGGATCGGGGAGACAGGACTCGATTATCATTATGACCACTCGCCCCGGGAGGCCCAACAGGTCGCGTTCCGACGATTCGTGGCCCTGGCCCGACGGGCGCGCCGGCCCGTGGTCTCCCATGTTCGCGACGCGCACGCCGACGCGGCGGCGATCTTGCGCGTCGAGGGAGCCGCCGAGGTGGGCGGCGTGATCCATTGTTTCTCGGGAGGTGTCGACGACGCGCGACCCTACCTGGACCTCGGGCACTACCTGTCGTTCTCGGGAATTCTGACCTTCAAGAACGCCGACGCTATCCGGGCCGCCGCCCAGTTCGCGCCGCTGGACCGCGTTCTGGTGGAGACCGACGCCCCGTACCTGGCCCCGATTCCCTACCGGGGTCAGCGCAACGAACCCGCGTACATTGCCCGGACATTGGAGACGCTGGCGGGGTTAAAGGGGATATCTTTGGATGAGGCCGATCGACTGACCACGGAGAACACCCGTCGGCTGTTCGGGTTCAGCGACGAACAGGTCCATTCCGGTTGACGGTCCGCGCTTCGGGCGCCCATACTTTCGACCCTTCGCCGTGGCACCCATCAACCCGGTTCGCATTCGCCTGCGTTACCCCGATCTCGGCACCTTCGTCGAGAAATTCGCCCCCAACGTGACCCGCGGCGGCGTCTTTCTTGCGAGCCGCAATATCCAACCGGTGGGAGCCAGCATTGCTTTCGAGATTCAACTGATGACTGGCGATGTCGCGCTGTCCGGCCAGGGCAAGGTCAGCTGGGTAAAAGAATGGAATGCCGCCGAACCCAACCGGCCGTACGGGATGGGCGTCCAGTTCATCAGCGTCGATCCCGCGACCCGGCCGATCCTGGCGCGTCTGCTGCGCGCGAAGGAACTGGGTGCTCAGGCGCCGCGCCAGACGACAACCACGGGCGACTTCGCGCCCGTCGGCAATGGCACCGGGACCGGAACCACGCCCGGAACGACCCCGCCCAACTCCCCGAACGGAAGGGCCGTCGCGCCCCCGATCGATACATCGGTGGATCTGGGGGCCGAATACGGTCTTGCCGACGTCACCATTCGTCGCATGATCGAGCGGACCTGGATGACCGGTGCCCGAGGGTCCGACGATCTCGCGGACCTGCTGAAACCCGATCCGGTCGAATCCGTGACCTTGGCGCAGGCTCTGGCCGACCTCCCCCGCCTGCTGGATCCGCAATACAGCCGTAGGCGCGCCTCGGCTGGCTACCGGTCGGTGGACGCACCAGCCGCGGCCGTAGCGTCGACGACGGCGCGCCCCGCGATGGATGCCCGTGCGCCGGCCGACGACACGGAACAGTCCGTCGAGGCCGTACGCGAAGCCGCGGTTGACGGCATGGATGGAACCGATGGCGCGGATGCAGTCGACGGCACCGACGCCAGCGATCCGCTGGACGCGGCTGACACCACCGACATGACGCCTGCGAGCGACACCGGGGAATCGATGAACGCCGCGCCGCAAGAGTCCGTGCGGGATTCCGGCAGCGGCGTCCGCCGCGGCAAGAAACGCCGCCGTTAGTCCCGCGACCTCAGATTCCCAGGTTCGTCCGAATTCGGGCGAGAGGCTCGGTGGTATCCGGAACGAACGGCCGGCCGGTCACCAGCTCGCAGACCTGGATGTATCGGCGCGCGGCCTCGACGCGCACGGGATCCGTCAGCGGGGGCGGCGGGCCGTCACCCGAATACCCCTGCTCGACCAGGGTCCGGCGAACGTACTCCTTGTCCAGACCCCGGGGCTCAAGGTTCTGGTCGAATCGGTCCTGGTAGTCGTCGGCGTACCAGTAGCGCGATGAATCCGGCGTGTGGATTTCGTCGATAAAGCACAACTTGCCGTCGGGACCGCGGCCAATTTCGTATTTCGTGTCGACCAGAATCAGGCCCCGGCGCAGCGCCTCCCGCTGACCAAAGGCGAACAGGCGCGCGCACATTTCGGCGGCCTCGTCGAAGTCCGCCGCGGACAGCGCCCCCATCTCCAGGATCTCGGCGCGCGAAACCGATCGATCGTGCTCGCCCTTTTCCGCCTTCGTCGACGGCGTCAGCAGCGCCTCGGCAAGCCGCTGATTCTTCTTCATGCCGTCGGGTAGATCATGGCCGCAGAACTGGCGCAGGCCGCGCTGGTAGTACGACCAGATCGACGTCGAAGTCACGCCGGTCAGGTAGGAGCGCATCACGAATTCCACCGGCAGAAGTTGGCATTCGCGCCCGATCATCACCTGCGGATCGGGGACGGCTATGACGTGATTGGGAACTATATCGGCCGTGGCCTGGAACCAGTACGCCGCCATCTGGTTCAACACCTGGCCCTTGAAGGGAATCGTCCCCAGAACCACGTCAAAGGCGGACAGACGATCCGTGACGACGATGGTGCGACGGCCGTCGCGGATGTAGCAGTCGCGGACCTTGCCCTCGTACTTCGATCCCAGCGCCGGAAAGTCCGTGGCGGCAAGGGTTTTGTCCAACTGAGCCCGAATCACGTCTTCGTTGATCATGTGTTTGTCCCCGTTCCTCAGGATGGTGTCAGTCGACCGCCAGCGCGCGATCAATGATCTCACCCGCGTAGCGCAGGTGGTGGGCCAAATCGAACGCGCGGTCGATCTCCTCGGGCGACAGCTTGGCTCCGATCTCGGGATCGGCGCCCAAGTTTCCGCGAAACTTCCCTTGCCCCTCCGCCGTCCGCAGCGCGTTTCTCTGTACCATTTCGTAGGCGATCTGGCGCGGCAGACCCTTGCGAACCAACTGCAACAGGACCGCCTCGCTGAAGAACAGACCGCCCGTCAGTTCCAGATTGCGTAGCATGCGGTCGGCGTTCACCACCAATCCATCGACCAGGGAGGCCGCGCGCCGCACCATGAAGTCACACAGGCCCGTGGCGTCCGGCCCGATCACGCGCTCGACCGATGAATGGGAGATGTCGCGTTCGTGCCACAGCGCCACGTCCTCCAGCGCGGCCTGCTGGTACGACCGCAGCAGCCGCGCCAATCCACACAGGTTCTCGGACAGGATCGGGTTCTTCTTGTGCGGCATGGCGGAGGATCCCTTCTGCCCCCTACCGAACGCCTCCTGCGCCTCGCCCACCTCGGTCCGCTGCCAGTGCCGCACGCCCATCGCGATCCGTTCGACCGCGGTGCCGACCCGCGCGATCGCCTGAAAATAGCCCGCGTGACGATCCCTGGCGACGATCTGAGTCGGCACCGTCTCGGCGCGCAAGCCCAACGCGCCAAGCGCACGAACCTCGATCTGCGGATCGAGATTGGCGTAGGTTCCGACCGCGCCCGCGATCTTTCCGACCGCGATCTCCTGGCGCGCGTTCACCAGGGCGGCCCGCGCCCGTCCCAGCTCGGCGTAGAAACCGGCGAACACCAGACCAGCCGTGATCGGCTCGGCGTGAATGCCGTGCGACCGGCCCATCATGGGCGTCGTGCGGTGCTCAATCGCGCGGCGCTGACAGGCCGCGCGCAGCAAATCGATGCCGGCCAGGATCTCGTCTGCGGCTTCGACCAGAAGCAGGGCCAGGGATGCGTCGAGCACGTCGGACGACGTCATTCCCAGGTGCAACCAGCGGGCTGAGGGGCCGGCCAGTTCCTCGACATGGGTCAGGAACGCGATCACATCGTGCTTCGATTTCTCCTCGTGCTCCAGAATGCGCGCGGGATTCAGTTTGCCCATCGCGGCGGCGCGAATCTCGGCGGTGGTGCCCGCGGGAACGATCGACAGAGCCTCCATGGCGTCGCAGGCGGCCAGTTCGACCCGCAACCAGGTGTCGTACCGGTGTGCATCGGACCAAAGGGCGGCAAGCGGAGGACGCGTGTAGCGGTCGATCATGTTGGGGCGGTCGTTCTATCGAACTCACCAACTCGATTCAAGATGCGAATCAGCGCCGATCGGTAGGTCGGTGGTCAGGGAATCAACACCGACGATCCCATCGTGCGCCGGCCCTCCAGGTCCTGGTGAGCGCGCGTTGCCTCGGACAGGGGGTAGGACTGCCCGATCTCCACCCGAACCGCGCCGCTGCCGACGACGTCGAACAGGTCGCGCGTCATCCCCAGGTAGCGATCGCGATCCGCGAGATGGGTCATGATGGTCGGCCGCGTCAGGTACAGCGATCCCTTGTTGCTGAGGGTCAGCACATCGAAGGGCGGCACTGGTCCCGACGACTGACCAAAACTGACCAGCATTCCGAACGGGCGCAGGCAATCGAGCGATCGCATGAAGGTGTCAGCTCCGAGACCGTCGAACACCGCCTTGACGCCCGCGCCGCCGGTCAGATCCTTTACGCGCGCGACGAAATCCTCCGAGCGGTAGTCGATGGCATACGACGCGCCTGCCGCCAATGCCCGGGCGCACTTGTCCGGCCCCCCCGCGGTGGCGATCACCTCGATTCCTAGATGGCGCGCCCACTGGCAGACAAACAAACCGACCCCACCCGCCGCCGCGTGAAACAGGATGGTGTCGCCCCGGCCGATCGGCACCGTGCGGCGCAGCAGGTAGGCCGCGGTCAGGCCCTTCATCATCATCGCGGCGGCATCCCGGTCGGAAATCGAATCGGGCAGTGGCACGACTTTCGCGGCCGGCAGCAAGCGGATCTCGGCGTAGGCGCCGAACGTGGCGGCGTAGGCCACGCGATCACCAACGCGAACGTCCGTCACGCCCGCCCCGACGGCATCAACCACACCAGCCGCTTCCATGCCGGGGGTGAACGGCAGCCCGGCGACCTTGTACTGCCCCGACCGGTGATACACGTCGATGAAGTTGACGCCGATGGCCCGCTGTCGAAGGCGAATTTCGCCCAGTCCCGGATCCCCAACCGGCACATCGACCAGGCGCAAAACCTCGGGACCACCGGGCTGGTCGACGACGATTGCTTTGGGCATGCTGGTCGTTTGTCCCTATACACCGAACAGTTTGCGCAGGCGGCGCGCCAGGGCGGGAGCGCCGCGGGCCCGCGTTGGGGCGACGAAGATCGTGTCGTCGCCCGCGATCGTGCCCAGCGTGTCACCCAGGCGCGCCTCATCGATGGCACGCGCGATGGTTGATGCGGCGCCCGCCTTGGTGCGGACGACGACCAGCACTCCGTTCGTCAGCACGGCGTCGGCTAGACCGCGCACCGGATCGAGAGGCAGCGCGCCGTCGTCCCCCGGGATCTGATAACGCGGACCATTCGCCCCGGCGGCCCGGTTGACCCCCAGCAGGGCCAGATCACGTGAGACCGTTGCCTGTGCCGCCGTGATGCCGCGCGCGGCAAGGTGTCGCTGCAGATCGTCCTGCGACGTGACCGCCCGACGCGACAGGATCTCGCGGATGGCGTCCCGGCGCGCGCCAGCCCCGGAACGGCCGCCGGAAGCGCGCGCTTCGGCACTCACGGGGTCACCAGGGTGCCGACGCCTTTTTCCGTGAACAACTCGGCGACGACGCTGTGGGGCATTCGCCCGTCGACGATGTGAACGGCCTGAACCCCACCCTGCAGTGCGCGCAGGACACCCTGCGTCTTCACCATCATGCCGCCCTTGATGCCGCCCGAAGCGCCCGCCGCCAGGCGCGCTTCCAGATCCGAGGCGCTGATCTCGCTGATCAGCTTGCCCTCGGCGTCCAGGACACCGGCGACGTCGGTCAGGAAGATCAGCTTCGTCGCGCGCACGGCCACGGCGATCTCGGCCGCCGCGACGTCCGCGTTGATGTTGTAGCTCTCACCGTCGACGCCCAGACCCACGGGCGAGATCACGGGTATGAAGTTGCGTTCCAACAGCATCTCCAGAATCTCGGCGTTGACCGATTCGATCTCGCCGACGAATCCCAGATCCGGCTTGCCCGGTTTTGGTTGCAGCTTGCGGGCGGACAGCAGGCGCGCGTCTTTCCCTGACAGCCCGACGGCGGTTCCCCCCAGGGAGTTCAGGAGCCCGATGATTTCCGTGTTGACCTTCCCGGTCAGAACCATTTCGACCACGCGCACGTCATCCGCGCTGGTGATGCGCTGTCCGTCGGCGAACTCGGTCTTGTGCCCAAGACGTTCCAGGGTCCTGGTGATTTCGTGCCCGCCGCCGTGAACGACGATCGGCCGCAACCCTGCTGCCTGCAGCAGAATAACCTCCTCGGCAAAGCTGCGTTTCAACGCGGGATCGACCATCGCCGCGCCCCCGTATTTGATCACGGCCCGGCGTCCCGCGAACTTGCGAATGTAGGTCAAGGCCTCGACGACGACCCGGCGACTCATGCCGGATCCAGCGGCGACCGCCGCAGCGACGGGCACGACGGCTGCTACGGTAGCGGTCGGCGGACCGGCCGCGATGGCGCCCGCGTAGTCCGCGTTGATGCGGACGTACTCGTAGCTGAGATCACACCCCAGCGCGCGTGCGGCGCCGCCGCCGGCCTTCAGATCCAGAACCACGGCAATCTCGGCCTCGGCCATACGTACGTTCAGCGCGGCACGGTCGAAAGGCACGGGCCCGCCGGCGGCGTAGACCAGGGTGCCCTGGATGGTCAACGACACATGGGATGGATCCAACGCGAATTCACGGGCGCCCAGGCGCGCACCCAGCGCCGCCAGAATGCGCCCCCAGGAGGGATCGCCGCCGAAGACACCGGACTTCACCAGGCTGGATCCGGCGACCGCGCGTGCCAGGTCGCGCGCCATGGCGCGATCGGGAACCCCCAGCACATCCACGACCAGCAATTTTGTCGCGCCCTCGCCATCGGCGGCGATGCTGCGCGCCAGATCCCCACACAGCGAAACCAGCGCCCCGCGCAAGCGATCGAAACCGGGCCCGGGACCTTCGATGACGGACGCGCCGGACAAACCGTTGGCCAGCGCGACGACGCTGTCGTTAGTAGACATGTCACCGTCGACTGTGATCGTATTGAACGATTCGTCCACGGCATCCTGCAGCGCCGCCTGCAACGCGGCCGGCGAAACCGCCGCGTCCGTGGCGATGAAACACAACATCGTCGCCATCTGCGGGTGGATCATGCCCGACCCCTTGGCCATCGCGGCGACGGTCACGGGCCGGCCGTCGATCAGGATCTCTCGCGTGCCGATCTTGGTTGTCAGATCCGTCGTCCGGATGGCCTCCGCCGCGGCGGAAAAGGCCTCTGCGTCGGATCCCAACGCGGCAATCAGGGCCGGCGCCGCCGCCTGGATTTTGTCAATCGGCAGGCGCGGTCCGATGCTGCCCGTCGACGCGGTCACGACATCGACGGCCGAAATGCCCAGCGCCAACGCTATGGCGCCGGCCATCGCCCGCTCGTCCTCGGCTCCGGTTGGGCCGGTCAACGCGTTTGCATTGCCGCTGTTGGCCACGATCGCGCGCAACGCACCCGCCGGCAGATGCGCCGACGCGTACCGTACCGGGGCGGCGCACAGGCGGTTGGCGGTGAACACGCCCGCCGCGGCGGCGGGAACTTCGGACACGATCAACGCCAGATCCCGGCGGTTCGGTTTCAGCCCGGCCTTGACGCCGGCGAATTTGAATCCCAAAGGCAGCTTCATGTCAGGGCATGCTCCCGCAAAGTACGTCCAGCCCCGTCGTTTCGGGCAGGCCAAACATCAGGTTGGCGTTCTGGACCGCCTGGCCGGCGGCGCCTTTGACCAGGTTGTCGATGGCCGCGAATCCGATCGCGATCTGCCGCTCTGGATCGGCGGCGCTCCCCAACAGCACGCGATTCGTGCCGACCACCGCCTGCAACCGCACGGTCTCGGGTGCGGTGGCGCGCACAAAAAACCGCGATTCCGCGAACGCCTGGACGGCGGCCACCGCGTCGGCGCTGGTCTTTCCAGGACGCAGGCGGCCGTACGCCGTCGCCAGGATTCCCCGGCGGGTGGGCAACAGATGCGCGGTGAACGTGACGGGATCGTCCCCCACCCCCGCCAAACCCAGTACGCGTTCGATCTCGGGAGTGTGCTGATGCGACAGAATGCGGTAGGCGTGAAAATCGCCGTCAACCTCCGAGAACGACAAATCCTCCGATCCCTTTCGCCCCGCACCCGTCGTCCCGCTTTTCGCGTCGATGATCAGCCCAGCCCGTTCGATCACCCCCGCCCGCAACAGCGGCAACACGGCCAGGGCGGCTGCCGTCGGATAACAGCCTGGGTTCGCGACCAGGGTCGCATTCCGCACGGTCGCCAGGTTCTCCGTCGCCTCCGGCATCGAATACACAGCCGTTGCCAGCAGATCCGGCCGTGGATGCGCGAACCCGTACCAGCGGGGATAAAGCCCCGCGGCCAGGCGAAAACCACCCGACAGATCCACCACCCTGGCGCCCGAGCCCAGCGCCGCGCCCGCCAGTTCGATCGACACCTCGGCGGGCGTGCAAAGAAAGACCAACCCCAGACCGGCAAACGTCCGCGCGGCCTCGGTCTGGGCGACGCAGCGGACCGCCGCCGCCGAGCCCGAGACGGGCAACATGTCCCCCACCGCGCGGCCTGCCCATTTGTCACTGACCGCCGCGCGCAGATCGAAGCCCGGGTGGCGGGCCACGATGCGGGCCAGTTCCATACCCGCGTACCCGGAGACACCAACGATCCCTGTCGGAACAGGACTATTCATTGCGGGGATAATTATTCAATCCGTCCGGTCGGTCAACCGGAAACCGCTGGAGCCGTACCGGGCCGGTCCAAAGCCTCGTCATCCGCGTCGTCGTCCATGTCATCGTCCGCGTCGTCGTCCATGTCATCTTCCATGTCGTCGTCCCCGGGAGGTAGTCCCTGCCAGGCCTTGCGCGCGAGTGGAAACAGAATCACGGCATAGGCGGTCAGCAAGATGATGCTTTGGTATGTGTAGACCATGTCCGGCCATGCGGCCAGGGTGGGAACTTGGATGATGCCCATCGCCAGGATGATCGCCGCTTCGCGTCCGAATCGGGTGCGTCCCTCCGGCTCCGACACCGCAAGCCGGGGCCCCGCCCGCGTCGCCAGCAGTGGCAGCAAAAACACGTAGTGACAGTAGTAATTGGCCGGATAGAAGAACACCGGGATCATCATCAGGCCGACCAGCGCCGCCTGCTCCAGGCGAAGGCGCCGGCAGGCCACGACCGCAGCCGCGAAGAAGACCAGCACGGCCAGATAAAACAGCGGCTTGCGCCCGGCCAACGTCTGTCGCTGGGTTGCCTGCCAGGTCGTCCACGGATCGGGCTTGCGATCCTCGCTGAGCCGTTGCGAGGTCAAACTGGGCGAATACGCGGCCAGATTGCGGATGCCGACGTGGTTCGAATTCGGCTGTTCGGCGTGCATCGCGATCTTCTTGCCCCACGTGCCCCACGACGCCGAAAATCCGAACAGCGCTGACGACAGCGCGACCAGCACCGCCACGGTTCCCGCGGCGCCCGCGATGGCCCGCAGCGCCGGCCGTTGCGCCTGGTAGAACGTCCGTGCGTCAGGCAGTTTCCGATTCGTGCGGTACCAATCGACGACCCACCACAAGGGTGGCAAGACCAGGAACATCGCCCCGAACGCCGGGAACGCCCGGATCAAGCCCCCGTAGGCCAGCAGCCCTCCCCCCAGCGCGTGGCGCCCGGTCTTCAGGGCGCAGACCCCCAATCCCAGCGCCACCATCCAATCCGCCCGCAGGGTCGACCCCATCAGGTTGGTGCCAAAACGGGAGAAGTCCGTCGTTCCCCAAACAATCAGCGTGACCAGCATGACCCGCGTTCCGAACGTGCGCGCCACGACGAAGAACAGCAACGCCAACAACACGGGATCGATAAGCGCGGTCAACGTCAACGTCAGCTCGTTGGCGGGTGCGTCCTTCCACAGCAAGTACGCGGTCATCATCCAGACCGGGGTCGCGTTGCCGCCGTGGTCCTGCATGCTGCCCAGGTAATTTCCCACCCCCATCACGTCCTCGAAATACTTCATGTCTTTTTTGAACAGTTCCCAGCGTTCGGGCGTGAATCGCTTTCGAACGTCCTGGATCTGATCCATCAGCGCGCGTCCGGTGGACATCTCGTTGGTGTTCAGATCACGCAGGTGAACATTGGCCACGTCGGCCGGACTCATCCCCGGATGGTTATCCAGGTGGGCGGCCACGCTGCCCAGGTACAGACCGTCGTAGTGCAGTTCGTCGAAATACTTCGCGACCGGGAAATAGTTCCGCATGTCCCAGGGATGGACCAGCGTGGTGCGACCCTTGGCCTCGTCCCGGAACTGCGGCATCCCAAAGTGGTAGTAACAACCGACCGCAACGACCGCCAGGCCCACCAACGCCGCCACGGTGGCGCGGTTGTTCACGGGATACCGATCGGGCGCCCGCCACTCGCGCAGAAAAATGACCGCGGTGATCGCCGCGACCACCGCCCGAATGACGGTTTGGCCGCGATCGTCGTCGATGGGCCACAGGTCCCGAACCTCCAGCCCCGCCGAGATACCCAGGCCGATCGGAACCACGACCATCAGGCGCATCCAGTCGGGCGCGCCGCGACGGTTCAGCAACAAGAACGCGCAGGCCGCGATGCCGAACAACACCAGTTTCCACTGCGCCGACTCCTCCTGCGATGACCCTTCCCGCGCAACCAGGCGAGGCGGCCACTCCTTGGGACATGTCTCATACAGGGCCAGCTCTCCCACGCTGAAGTAGCCATCCCCCCCCCGCGCCGTCAGGCGGACGTACCGTGCCTGCTTGGTCAGGTTCTGCTGTAGCCGCATCTGCATGCCGGGCTTGTTGGTTACGGGCTCGGCCGTCCACAGCGGGGAGAAGGTCGTTCCGTCCTGCGATCCAAGCAGATCGTAGAAGTCGTTGTTGTCACCTTGCAGAACGGCGCAGCGAATGTCCCGTACCCGCCCCAGATCCCACGCCACAACACCATTGGGCGCAATCACGCTGGTCAGATCGGTCTTCCAGAAGTCGCCCTCCGTTGTGATGGTCCCGTCCGTCATCCGGCGGGCGTGGGCGACGTCCTTCGCCTCGGTGGGTTTGACCCCCGCTAGCAGATCACCCTCCACTCCCGGCAGCTCATCCACGCTGCTGGCACAAGCGGTCGCCGCCAGACCACCGATGAGGACCAGCCGCAGCGATATCAGGCGCGGCCAGACAGCCAAACCTGGGGTGCGTGACCGTCGTGAACTTACGGAATGATTTTTGGTGCGTCCGGGCTCGATCATGGGGCGAACTGTCGCATTCACCCGCACCGCTCGCAATGCCCTAAACGCAACGGCGCATCCGGCCCCCGGTCACTATCCCGTATGCCCGAATCCCCCCGCCCCCCGGTCCGTGGAAGACAGACCTTCCTGCTCGTGCACCTCTTCCAGCACGACCTGCGTACAGGGCGCGATCACCAGCTGAGCAATCCGGTCTCCGGGCGCGATCGTGTGTGAAGCGGCACCCAGGTTCACCAGCAGGACCACAATCTCGCCACGGTAGTCGCTGTCGATAGTGCCAGGGGCATTCACCAGCGTCACGCCATGCTTGCGCGCGAGGCCCGATCGGGGCCGTACCTGCCCCTCGAACCCCGGTGGTATTTCAACCGCCAGGCCCGTGGGAATAGCGCCCCGCTCCCCCGGCGCCAGGGTCACCGGTCTATCGGCCGCCGACGCCAGATCCATGCCCGCCGCGCCCGCCGTCATATAGGCGGGCGTGACGGCCGACGGCCGCAACCGTCGAAAGCGCATCACGGGAGGCATGGCGATCGACGGTATCGAACCTTACGAAGCGACGGTGCGGAAGTTGTGGACGATGTCCGGAGTCTTGTCCAAGGCCTCGCGCCGCGACAACCGAATTTTTCCAGTCGCCCGATCGATGCCGATGACCTTGACGACCATCTCGTCGCCTTCCTTGCAGATGTCCTGCACGGCGTTGACGCGTTTGCCATCCAGCTCGCTGATGTGCACCAGGCCATCGGTGCCGGGCAGAATCTCGACGAACGCGCCGAACTCGGCGATGCGCTTGACGACGCCCATGTAGTACTCGCCCATCTCGGGCTCGGTGGTCAGACCCTTGATGATGTCGATGGCCTTCTTGACCGCGATGCCGTCCGGGGACGCGATGTGAACGGTTCCGTCGTCCTCGACCTCGATGGAAACGCCCGTCTGCGCGGTGATGCCACGAATGGTCTTACCTCCGGGGCCGATGATCTCACGGATTTGATCCGGCTTGACCTGCAACGTGGTGATACGAGGCGCATGCAACGACAGATCCTCGCGAGGGGCGGCCAGGGCCTCGGCCATTTTGCCCAGAATAAGCAACCGGGCCTCGCGCGCTTGCCGCAGCGCCGCCTCCAAAATCTCACGCGTCATCCCCTGGATCTTAATGTCCATCTGAACGGCGGTGACGCCCGTGCGCGATCCGCAGATCTTGAAGTCCATGTCGCCCAGGTGATCCTCGTCGCCCAGGATGTCCGACAGCACCGCGACGCGATCGCCTTCCTTGATCAATCCCATCGCGATTCCGGCGACCGGCGTCTTGATGGGAACGCCCGCGTCCATCAACGCCAGGGTCCCGCCGCAAACCGCCGCCATCGACGAGCTGCCGTTCGACTCCAGGGTCTCCGAGACGATCCGGACCGTGTACGGGAATTCCTTCTCGGTCGGCAAAACGCGCGAAATCGCCCGTTCCGCCAGGTTGCCGTGACCGATTTCGCGCCGGCTGGACCCGCGCATTTGCTTCACCTCGCCGGTGGAATACGGCGGGAAGTTGTAGTGCAGCATAAACCGCTTGTCGATGTCGCCGGTCAGGGCCTCGATGTGCTGGACATCCTGTTTGGTTCCCAATGTCGCCAACACCAGCGCCTGCGTCTCGCCGCGCGTGAACAGCGCCGATCCGTGCGTGCGGGGCAAAACCCCGGCCTCACAGGTGATCTGGCGAATGTCCGTGGTTCCACGACCGTCTATGCGGCGACCGGTCGTCAACACCAACTCGCGCAGGTGCTTCTTCTTCAGCGACTCGAACGCGTCGCCGATTTCGGGAGCGCGCTCCGGGAACTCCGACGCCAAAGCTGTTTGCACCTCGGTCCCGCACGATCCAAGAGCCGCGTAGCGTTCCTGCTTCTCGCGGATCGCCATCGCGTTCTGAATCTTCTGGGTTGCCAGCGCCGACACGCGGTCGACGATCACGGGATCCTTCGCCGGGGGCACGAACACGCGCTTGGGTTTTCCAACCGCAGCCCGCAGTTTCTCTTGCAGGTCCAGCAACGGCTGCGCTTCCTTGTGCGCGAACATCAACCCGTCGATGATCACGTCCTCGGAAACCTCGGCGCCGCCACCTTCGACCATGACGATCGCGTCGCGGCTGCAGGCGACCAATAGGTCCAGATCCGATCGGGTGCGTTCGGTGAAGGTCGGGTTGATGACAAACTGCCCGTCCAGGCGGCCGACGCGCAATCCGGCGTAGGGACCCGCCCACGGGATGTCGCTGATCAACAACGCGCACGACGCGCCCGTCATCGCCAGCACGTCCGAGGCATGTTCACGATCGCTTGAAACAACGGTCGCGATGATTTGCGTGTCGAAGCGCCAGCCCTTGGGGAACAACGGCCGGGACGGCCGATCGATCAGGCGCGATGTCAGCACCTCGACCTCGGTCATGCGTCCCTCGCGCTTGAAATAGCCGCCCGGGATCTTTCCCGCAGCGTACGTTCTTTCCATGTAGTCGCAGGTCAACGGCATGAAATCCATACCGGGACGTACCGACATCGCGGCAACCGCCGTCACCAGAACCATCGTGTCACCCTGCCGGATGATGACCGACCCGTCGGCCTGTTTGGCCATACGCCCGGTTTCGATGGTCAGCTCGCGCCCCGCCAGACTGACTCCTTCACGTACAAACATGGTGCCTCCTTCAAATCAGGGGGCGGCGCGCTTCGTCCCTCTTCTCACCGGTCGAACGGGGGCGTCGTGCCCTGCGCTCGACCCGCGGGAAAAAGGATGAATACCGACACCGCCAAGCCCTTGGGGACCCGTCCCGCGCGTGCGTGAAGCGCCCGCCCGAAACCAGGTCACGTTGTGTGGGTGTGTGGTTTCCTGTTTCCCGACTACTTACGAATGCCGAGCGACTCGATCACGCTTTTGTAGCGGCCGAGGTTCTTCGATTTGAGGTAATCCAGCAGGCTGCGGCGCTGGCTGACCATCATCAGCAGGCCACGGCGCGAATGGTGATCCTTCAAATGAACCTTGAAGTGCTCCGTCAGGTAGGTGATGCGCTCGGACAAGAGCGCGATCTGCACCTCGGGGGAACCGGTATCGCCCGGCTTGCGCGCGTACTTCTGAACTACGTCCGCTTTACGTTCTGCTGCGAGAGCCATCGTGAATTCTTTCCTGTCTGTCGCCTGTTGCGCCAACCGCGCCTACGCGAACCACTTGTTTCTGTTCTTGAAATTCGCGCGAATCTCCCAGAAAAACCTCCGCGAGTCAACCGTTTACGCCGCCGGTCACGCCCGCATTCGGCGTTCGGTCCGCTCGGATGCGCCAGCATGCCACCTGGGGGCAACCTGCTCCCATGCGCCGAACGGACGGCATCGCTCGCTTCGCATTGTTCGTGGCCCTGTCTTTTGCGGGATGCGGCGGTAGCTCGACGCGCCCGCAAGGGGCAGGAGGGGGTGCGGCATCGGGGTCGGGGGGCATTTTCGGAGGGGCGTCCGTAATTGTCGAGCCCGTGCCCAACATCGGCGGGGAATGGGCGCTGGTTGGTTTTGAAGATCCCGTGGCCGTGCAGTTGGGAGAGCGTGACGGTGTGCTGGGTGGGATGGGCTGTATAGACGGTCTCGACGACCCCAGTGGACCGCCGTCTTTGTATCCCTGCCGACCCATCACCGGGGGGACAATCGTCGGGAGCCGCGGTCGCTTCACGTTCGAAGTCGACGCCACGCGACGGGTTCAAGCCTCCAGAATCGCCGCGTCCAGCACCTCGAAACGCACCTTTGGATAGCGGGTGGCGACCGCTGATCGCGCCCACTTGTCTTGAAGGCGGCCCAGGATCGCCTTCCGCTCCGCCACCGTGAGCTGCCGCCATTTAACCTCCGCGACCACAAGCCGCCCTGCATCATCCGGATCGGGGGCCAATAGGTCCAGTTCGATGTCGCCCTCCCAGTACCTCCCCGAGCCCGGAAATCGCGCCCTGCAGTGATCCTCGAACACCGTCGCGGCGTGATCGTGGATCAGCTTCTGTTTCTGCGCACGCGTGTAGGTCGACCAGCGGCTTTGATGAGGGGAGAACACCCGGAACCAGAAACGCAGAGTCGGATCCCCGATTCGATACAGCGTCTTCTTGGTGGTGCGCATGCTCTCGCCGTAGGGGATCTCGCGCGACAGGATCGATGCGTCCAGCAGCTGCGACAGCAGACGCGACAGGTTCGTCTGCGCCGTGCCCAATCGCGAGGCAATCTCCGAAGGCCGCTCGGCGCCCCGGCCCACGGCCTCCAGGACGGCCAGAGGGTTCAGCCCGGTCACGCCCTCGTCGCGCAGAATTCTTTGTGGCTCCTGTTCCATGTAAGGGGCGAAATCGAAATACATCGACTCCGCCAGCGCGACCACGTTCTGCTTTCTCTCCACGAACTCCCAGTATTTAGGAATGCCTCCGACGCAAGCGAACTTCTCGAACGACTCCATTCTCCGCGGTTCTTGTGCGCGGGCCGCACAAAACGCCTCATAGTCCATGGGGCGTACCTGCAGGAGCTTGCGAGCCCGCCCGTACAGGGGTGCCGCGCGATGCAGGAACAGATCGCTCATCATGCGCGTGCTCGATCCCGCGAGGAGCAACAGACACCCATCGGGAAAATCGTGGTCCAGCCAGCTTTGCAGACGGCTGGGCAAGGTCGGATCCGTGGCCGTGAGATAGGGGAACTCGTCCAGACACAGGACCCAGCGCCTCTTCTGCAGCGACAGAATCTCCAGCAGTTCGGACCAGCTCTTGGGGACGATCTTGGTCTCAAGCCTGGGGCCGAGATCCTGGAACACCTGCGCGATCTGAAGGTCGCTCTGAGCCTCGATGGCCTGGCTGTAAAGCCCGCCGTGCTGCCCAAGCCAGTGCCTGAGTAGGCGCGTCTTGCCCACCCGCCTTCGGCCGTAGAGAACCAGCAGGCCGCCGCGCTTCGCCGCGGCATCCAGCTCGCGCAGTTCCGCGTTTCGATTGACGAAGTCGGGCTTCAATGAAGTCAGGCTAGCGCCGCCACATGATGCCTGTCAAACATTATGCCTACGCAGCATCAGGTTAGTCTGGCCCTGGGCGTTCGGATCCCGCACCTCTTGTGGCCGCTCTTGCGGCACCTCTTGTGGCATAGGCGTCATCAGACGCGAGATCACCGTACGCGAAGGCACTTTCTAGAAGCGATTCCGGCGCTTGGGGCAGTTCGGCCCTGACGTCGACGGTGACAGGATTTCTCGCGAGGCCCAGACGCGCGCGCGGACGAGGAGGGCTGCGGCGGTCGCGACACGGATCTTCTCTTTATAAGGAAGGAGTTCTCGCCCCAGCTTCCCCCTCATGCGCCTTCGCCCGGAGGCGGGGTCCAGGGTCGCGCGCAGCGCGACCGGCAGAGCGCAGCGGAGCCGGTTTGCCGTGGACGCCGCCGAGGACCGCGGCATGCTCGCGCTCTCGGGGGGCTGGGCCGGCGTCAGCCGACGAGCTTGATGAATTCGCCGACGGAGATCTCCGCGGTGCGGATGATGCTCCGGAGAGTGCCGCGGTCGATCTCGGAGTGAAGGGGCACGGTGACGGGCGGTCGTCCGGTGCATTCGAGACGGACGTGGCTTCCCTTCTGGCGGGCGGAGCGGTAGCCGATCTTGGCCAGGGCAGCGATGCAGGTGCTGCCCGAGATGACGGGGAGAGGCGGCACGGGTCAGGCGGCGACGTCCACGTCGACGTTCACGACCTCGTACTCGGATGGCAAGGACCAGCCTTCGCTCTCGCGGTTCTCGAGGCACAGCTCGATCGCTTCGCGGATGTTCGCGAGCGCTTCGTCGTGCGTCTTGCCCTGGCTGATGCAGCCAGGAATGATTGGGCACTCGACGACGATCCAGCCGTCCTCGCCAGGGTGCATGACCACCGGAAGCTTCATGAGTACAAGGTACGCTGCGGGCAGTTCGTTTGCCAGCGTGGGCGCGGCGGGCGGCGGGCCCGCGGCGGTCGGCAGGTCCGCCCACATCCTGAGTTGCGGAATCGGGCGGAGACAGGAATCGCCGACCTCGGAGCTCGCGGTCGCCACCGTGCTCCGAGTAGCCGGTCAGAAGCCCGTGGCCGACCAGCTCACGGAAGGGATACTTCGAGCCCTTGATGTCGCTCGAGTGCGGAAAGGGCAGCGCAATCCCCAAGATCGCCAGCATCTTGACTTGCGATCGACGGCGGCCGCGTCGGGCTTTTCGAGATCGAGGTACCACGCGTCGTAGGCGTCGGTGCTTTCGATCTGGATCGGCTCGGACATCGGATGGCAGCTTTGCGCGTTATCTTTAGTAGTTCAAGCTAATAGTTACTTTACAGACTAGCGTCCGTCTGTATGATCAAAGAAGCCATGAAATGGGAAGAGCTACGACGCCTCAAGTTCTCCGAGGATGAGATCCGGCAGATCGATCGCGATGCGGTCGAGGAGCTGATCGAAATGGATCTGCGCGTGCTTCGTGAGTCCGCCGGCAAGACGCAGGCCGAGCTTGCCGAGTTGACCAAGCTGGCGCAGTCGGAGCTATCCAAAATCGAGCGGCGCGACGACCACATGGTCTCGACGATTCGGCGGTTCGTCGAGGGACTCGGCGGCAAGATCGAAATCAATGCGGTCTTCGGCGACACGCGGATCACCCTCCGCGACGTCTGAGCCACCGAGCGGCGGCCCGCTGAGTTCGCCGATCTGATGCGCGCGCGCCCGCCGCCACCGAGCCGAGCGTCGCACGCGGCGCGCCACCAAGCGGCGCGGTCGTTGCCGGAGGACGACGGTCGTCGCGACGGTCGCCCGACCTGCAACGACCGTGACGCCTCCGCCAAGCACGGGCGACCTCCGCATCTCGCCGCCCTCCGCCACAATAAAAAGCGGCTCTGCCGCATCCATATCCCATAGGTGCGCGCCCTCGCCCCAAGCCCCACCGCATGCCCCAGGTGCCGGGCCCCTGGCCGTGCAAGCCGCAGGACGGCGCAGCCGGCGACCGGGGCCCGTGGTCGACGCCGATCCCCCCTAGAGGTCGGGCGGTGGGCCGAAGGCCCACTCAGATCGCCCCTCCGAACCGCACCCAGGTTGATTTTCCGGTGACCCGAGCACCTCCCAACGCCGGCGACCGACAACCTCCGCATGTCGCTTCCTCGCGCTGTCATTCCCGGTCGAGCCTACATGATCACGCGGCGGTGTTCCGAGCGGCGCTTCTTCCTGCGCCCGACCCCAGAAGGCAACAACGCCTTCATCTACTGCCTCGCGGTGGCCGCACAGAAGTACGGCGTGAAGGTCATCTTCACCGCGACGATGTCGAACCATCACCACACGGGAATCGTCGACGTCGCGGGGACCCTGCCCTTGTTCTTGGCACATTTTCACAAGCTGGTTTCCAAGCACCAGAACGCACTTCACGGGCGCTGGGAAGCCATGTGGGCGTCGACTCAGACCTCCGCGGTGGAGTTGGTCCAGGACGACGACGTCTTCGCCAAGATGGTTTACGCCCTGGTGAATCCCGTCGCCGATCACATCGTCGAGAAGGTCCATCATTGGCCGGGCGTGAATTCGTTGGCCGCCACTGTCGCTGACAAGGCCTTGACTGCGACACGCCCAAAGACGTTCTTCCGACCAGACGGCGACATGCCTGAACGAATCTCGCTGCCCTTGCATTTGCCCGGCGCGAAGACGGAGGCGTCCCGAAGGGATCTTGTTGCTCGCTTGGTCGCCAGCATCGCGGACGCCGAGACAGCCGCCGCCCGCAAGCGCGCCGCGACGGGGCGTACCATCATCGGTCGCGGCGTTGTCGGTCGACAGCACTGGAACGACAGCCCGAAGACCCGAGAGCCGCGTCGTCGTCTGAGTCCTCGCGTGGCCTGTCGGGACACATGGCGCCGCATCGAGGCGTTGGCACGAAACAAGGTGTGGCTGGAAGCGTACCGCGACGCCCGCGCGCTGTTCGTCGCGGGCGACGAGGCTTGTTTTCCGGCGGGGACGTATTGGTTGCCCCGCGTCGCGGGGGCGGTCTGCGAGCCATTTGACGCAGGGTGACTCCCCGGACGCGACGCGATCGACGTACTGACCGAAGGCCAAGGGCCTTTTGCTCTGGCGTTGCTCGTTTGAAGAGCGGCCGCGTCTGATCGCATTCTCACTGAGCAGATTCGCCGTCGGGGGCAACTTGGTGTTCGGTTGCCCGACTCTCTTCCGCCTCCGCCCCACCCGATCCGATTTCTGGTCTCGGCTTCGCACTGGCCAATCGACGGCAACCTTGGTCCGGTTCTTTTAAGGTACGTGCCCAGATTGTTGAACGCCCCGGATTGGGCGTTCGCGCTGCTGTTCGCGATCCCGAGATTCAGATCGAAGGCGTTCCCCGTTATGTGTTCGCTCCTGCCCTGTGCCACCCAGGTTGCAGCGTCCGCCCCGTACTGTGCGCGAGCTTGCGCCGCAAGCCCCGCTTGTCGTCCCGCGCTCCGATAGCCTGACGTCAGCGTGAAATCCTCGTTGTCAAAACCAGCCGCCATCGCATCTCCGCGGAGAGAACTGAGCGCGCCCGCCGCATCGTGCGTCAGGTAGAACACTCGTTGTCCACGGGTTGCCGGCTGGCCGTATCGATTCACACCAACCAGATTGTCCCGGCCGGGATCTACCCGAGATCCGACCGGAATCCGCCCTGCCGGAGTTCCCCCTCCACCGCCACCAACTTTCGCGTTCAACAGATCTGCGTCGGTGCTGCCATCGCCGGTGATTCCTGCATCCGCCAACACCGAGTCGAGCGTTTCCATTTTTTCGACACGGGCGGCCTGACTCCCGCCGCCCCCCTGGGCCTCACCTGTTTCTAGCTACCTTCGGAAGGCGCTTCTTGGCGACCGCAACGAGTCGTTCCGCACTCCTAAAGAAACCTCCTGCCAGTTTGTTCAGCCGAACGTCGAAAGTGAGAATCTTGCCGTTCTTCGTAGTCTTGCGAATCGACGCATCGAGAAATCCGTCGGTTGAAAGCGCCCAGCCATTCCCGACCATGACGATCGATTCGCCAGCGGCGTCTTCAAGACCCACAGCCCTCAAGTCGACCCGACCCTGCGTGCATTCGATGTGCTCAACGCTGAATTGCTCCAAAAAGGGATTCGGCGCCGGACCACTTACGATCGTAAATCGTGGTTGCCCCTTTGGGAGGACGCGCAGGAAAAAGACGACAATTGCACCAGCAACTCTGTCCCTCCACACGCCCTCCCACTCTCCTTCAAGGGTCGTCCCTGTAACCGGGGGAACGAGGGGTTCGACAGCGTGCAACTCTCTGCCGCCCCCGCTAATGACCACAATACCGACCAGCATGCAGGCAATGCGCCTCATTTAACCCTCCCCAGGTATTCCAAATAATACTGGATATTCGTACTTGGATTGTACGCAACAAACTCTCCCCGTCCCGTCAAAGCGTAAACGATGACATGGTTGGCTTCAGAAGTCGCGACATCGGCAATCGTAAGCACACGCAGTGGCGAGACGTGGGAGTGAGCGACTGCCACCGGGTTCTTCGAGAAATCCGCAGCAAACGCATACTCTTCGCCTCCTCTTGTTGGCGCAGTACCGAAACCTTGCCCGCTCTTAAGAATCTCCGCTCCATACTCGGAGCGGTACCCAAGGGTCGCCGCGCGAGCATTCCTAAACCCATCCGTTTCTCGCGTCGCAAAGTCCAACGCCTGCTGATCGATCGCCCGATCGGTCGCCGACCGGCCTCGGGCGGAATGGACAACCATGCACGTGACGTCTGCACCGCATCGCGCCGGGTCCTGCGGATCTCGTCCGGTGCCTCTCCAACCGTCAACATCCGGCTCCCCACCGTGACGTTCCCTCGGCCCTGCCAAGCTGCCTCGTCCACCCCCCTGGGCCTCCGCCGCGCTCGCCTGCGACACCCGAACCACCCCTTGCGCCGCAACGGACACGGCGGCGCCGACAATACCCCACGCCGCTCCACCAATGATGCTGGTGCCAAGATCTCCACCACCCATCCGACTGGTTGCGGCTCCGACCATGGCACCCGAGACGGCACCGGCCAAGAATCGCGATACAACACTACCCTTGAGAGCGGACGTGATTCCGCCTCCGAATTGCCCCGCGCCGAAGCCGAGTATTGCCATAGCTGCCACCTGCTCGTACGACGCCCCGGCCGCTAGCGCCGCCGTGGAGGAGTAGATCACACCCACGGCCATCATGAACACACAGCCCGCCCCTGCGGTTCCAGCGCAAGCGACGGCTGTCCCAAGCATGAGCCCGATGCTCACAATGGCATCTCCTGTTTCGCTACCGGTTACGGTCTGATACCCCGTCGGATCCGTGTAACTCAAGGGATTGTTCATGACGTAGCTGTACCGGTTGTAGCTTTGCAGATTCGCCACGAACTGAATCGTCGGGTCGGGGGAAAGGAAACGCCCCAGTACCGGGTCGTACACCCGGCCATTCATGTTCACCAAGCCCACGTCCGGAATGGCCTCATGCCCGGTGAATTCGCGGTGTCCCACCTGCGGCTTGAAGAATGAGGACGCGGCGGCGGGCCCTGACGGATCCCTCCGGGCGCCCCACGGATCGTAGCCCATCACCCCCGCGTCGGGGCCTCCCCATACCGCATCGACCACCCTTCCGGTCTCATCGCTCATCGCCGTGACCGAGCCCAAATGGTCTACGTGGTAGTACTTCATAGCCTCGGTCGGGTCTGCTGAGCCCACCTTCGTGACCACCCGAAGTGCAAAAGCGCTTCCTTCGTGAGCCCCCCCTGCGTACAGAAAGTGGACATGCTCTACCGTGCTGC
>JANOJB010000046.1:0-30438 GCA_031407985.1 Pseudomonadota bacterium
GGTCTGAATCGTCACCCGACCACCCACCTTGACCTGCGCGGGGGGAAGCTTGCGAACGGGGATCTTGCGAATCAGGGCTTCGTTGCGCGCACCATAGCCTTCGTCCGGAGGCACGGACACGACGACGTGATCGCCGGCCCCTTTCCCATCCAGCGCCTTTTCCAGCCCGGCCACCAGGCTGCCCACCCCGTGGATGTAGACCAGAGGCTCCCGGCCGACGGAGGAATCGAGAATCTCCCCGTCGTCGTCCTTGAGCGTGTAACCGATGGTGACAACTTTCTGCGCGGCGATCTGCATTGGCCGGATGGTAGCAGAAACCGCGGGCCGACCGGATGGTCAGCCACCGTCGGTGGCGGACGCGGCGTCGACCTTGGGAACGGCCGCGGCGAACCGTTCGGCGAAGTGTTCCGCCGATTGCGCGGACGACAGGTCCAACTCGAAATCCGGAACGGATCCCGGGGTCAGTTTCGCCAGAAGTTCCTCGGCCTCCCGCGCGGACAACCCCCGCGCGGTCAACGCCGCCCGATCCAGCGCGCCGCCGGCCGCCCGGATACCCTGCCCGTCCGGCGTGACCAAAGCGCGCAACGCGTCCAGTTCCATGCGCGACACGTGTCCGCCGCAAACGTCGTAGTCGATCCACGCCTCGTACGACAGCGGCGCCACGCGCTTCAGCATCCCCGCCATCACGCGACCGAACTCCTGGATCTCCCACTGCGCGTGGCCGTCCACCCGCAGGGTCAGAAAATGCAGCAGGTTGTGCAGATCGATCTTCCAGTACCACTGCGTGTACGTCGACAGCGGCAGATCGATGCGGGCCAATTCGCGCGCGATCTCTTGCCCGGTCATCCACTCGTAACCCTCGGTCACGGCGGCGCGCGACGCGGACCAGCGTCGCAATGCTTCGGCGTGAACGGTGGCGGCGACGGGTTGACCGCTGCGGCCCTGGTTGTTGCGTTTGCTCTGGGTCTGAAGCTGCGCCTCTTCGGGCGTGTAGAACAGCATGGGAATCAGGCTGTACCGGCCGCTGTATTCGTTCACGTTCGCGGTGCGGTGGCGGATCCACTGGCGGGCGATGAAAATGGGCATGCAGCAGTGGAACTTCAGCTCGACCATCTCGCTGGGCGTCGTGTGTTTGTGCCGGCGCAGATACCGCAGAAGCCCGCGTGTCTGGCTCTGTTTGCGGGTGCCGTATCCGTAGCTGACGCGGGCCGCGCGCTCGATGCATTCGTCGGTGCCCATGTAGTCGTTCAGCGACACGAATCCGTGATCCAGCACGGGGAAGTACAGGCCCAGGATGTCCTCGGCCGCTTGACTGGTGGGACGGTTGGTTTGCGCCACGGCGCGGACGTTATCACTTTTGCCCGGGTTGGCGACGCCGCTTCTTCCCGGGTTCCTTCGGGTTCGTTCGGGTTCTTGCCGGGTTCCGTCGGGGTTCTTGTCGGGGTTCTTGTCGGCGTTCTTGTCGACGTTCTTGTCGGGGTTCTTGTCGCGGGTGGCCGCACTGCTAAGCTGCGTTCATGAACGAACGTTTTCCGCTGGCGGTCTTGGTTCCGCTGCGGTTCCTGGTGGCGGCTATCCTGTTGTTGGAGGGATACCAGAAGTTCATGGGGGGATGGTTTCACGGCGATTCCCTGCTGCGCACCACGCAGGCCTGGCTGGACGCCGGCCGCCCCTACCAGTTCTTCCTTCCGATCGTTAAAAGCGCGCACGCCCATCCCAAGATTTTCGGCACGCTGATCACGCTGGGCGAGTTCTCCGTCGGGGTATCGATGCTGCTGGGGGTGGTGACGCGGCTGGGGGCGTTGATGGGCATTCTGCTGCTGGGGTCGATCGCGGCGGCCTCCGGTCAAGGGTTGGCGCCCCCCGGCAACGCTCTGTTGATGACCGCCGTGTTGGCGACCTTCGTGCTGTCGCCACCGGGGCGGGCGCTGGGACTGGATGCGTCGCTGCGCGCCCGGCTGCCACGCTGGATGGCGTAGCCCGTTCAGAACTTGATCTGGATCTCGTAGCGCCGGTTCTTCGCCTTCTTGGCCGGCGTGTTGTCGGGCGTGACCAGCGGTTTGTCGGCGGCCATGCCCACCGCCAGGATCTCGTTCGGCCCTATCCCGCGCCCCACCATTTCGCGCGCGATCGTGGCGGCGCGCCTCTCGGACAGCTCCCGATTGAAATCGGCCTTGCCGCTGGAATCGGTGTGGCCGGACACCTCGAACTTGAAGTTGGTGACGCCGCCGACGCCCAGCTTCTTCTTCATCTCGATCAACGTATTGGCCAGGTTCTTCAGCTTCTTGTCGCAGCCGGGCATCAGCGCCTCGCTGTCCACCTTGAACGTGCACTGGTTCTTGCGGCCCTCGGCCAGCAGTTTGGCGTTGACCTCTTTGACGATTTTGTCGCGGGCACCGCCACCCGCGGCGCCGACGGCCTTTTTGGCCAGACCACCAAGATCGATAGCACCGGCGGTGCCGGCGCCGATCCCGGTCGCGAGGAGAAAGACAAATCCCACAATCCAGCGTCGCGTCTTGGATGTCATCGCCACAGGTTAATCGCCTCACGGCACAGTGCAAGACGCCGTTGCTGGTGGCCGCAGGCACCTCCGATACGCTGACCCCATCGCTCGGCTGATGCCGACGGGGACGCGAGCCAAGCGCGGCGTTGCGGTTCAGGCTACGATGTCGGACTTCGCGGCCGAGGGAAGTTGGACCGGCATGATCGATTCATCACATACGATCGACGGCGCCGCCGTTTGCGGAGACTGCGGGATCTCGCTGGGCAAACGACGGTACGTGCAACTGAATGGGTCGTTCCTTGACACGTTTTGTTCCGAACTGTGTGTCCGCGCCGCGAGCCGCGCACAAACCTTCGAGCGATGGGCCGCGAGGCTTCGCTACGCGAAGTGGCTCACGGTCGGCACCATTTTTATCGGCGCGGGCCTGACTCCGCATCACGGGCCGCCGCGTCTTGACCGCCCGATTGTCGCGCGTCCCAGCAAGGTGAAGGCCGTTGCCGCCTCTGGCCCGGCCCAGCCTCCGCCAGGATGGTTTGGGCCCGAATGGCCACCGACGGAAATCAGCCTGCTGGCGGCGTTGGGCCGCGACGCCTGGCTTCACCCCATGCCGGGCCCCGTCCGACGCATGCCACGCACCGACGCGCGCGTCTTCGGCGCCGTGCGGCCGGGAGATCGCGCCGTGGAATGCCGCAACGGCCATTGCGGCGTCGATCTGGGCGGGGAGATCTGGGGCGAACATGTGCACGCGGTTCACGACGGCGTCGTGGACCATGTACAACGCGGGGCCAACCCGCAACGCGGCGGTCGATTCGTGCGCCTGTCCCATCGAAGGGGCACCGTGTTCACGCAGTACTTTCATCTGGCGGCGATCCCGCGCGGGATCGAGCGCGGCATGCCGATCAAGGGCGGCGACCTGATTGGTCTGCTGGGCGACACGGGAGTGAAGGAATCGGCGCCGCACCTTCACTTCACCATTTCGATACGGCCGGTGAAGGACGGGCCCGACAAATACATCGATCCCGAACCGCTGATCGCGCTGTGGCCGCTGCGCGTTCCCGTCGACGGGGGCGAGGTTGGCCTGGTGACGACAGTGGGTGAGCCGGGGGTTCCCCTGGGATCGTTGCCGTTGAAGCCCGCGCGCGAACGAAAACTTGCCAAGGAGAAGCTGGCGAAGCGACGCCGTGGGGGCGGCGAGTCCGCCAAGAAGGAACAAAGCGGGTCGGTCAGGGCGAAGCCAAGCCCGGAGGAAGACGAGTCGCCTTCTGAAACCGACACACCCGAGTCATCGCCGGAAGACTAGAGCGTGATGCGTGGATGAAGCGTGTTTTGTTTGCGGTGGCGCGATCGACGAGGACGATCGACTGGTGCTGGTGCGTGGCAAAATCCACGAGGCGCACTGTTCCGAATTTTGCCTGGGGGACAACCTGCGCAAGCGGCGAAAAGCAGCCGCCGCGATCAGACGTCGACGTTTTCTGGGAGCGCTGCTGATCACGGGCGTACTGGCCGGCGCGAACACATTGTGGCACCGCCACCGCGCTCCGCAGGCGGAATGGATTGCCACCGGATCACCCGAGCCGTTGGTGCTTGTGGGCGAGGAGCGGCCCGGACCGATCTACTTCGGGCCCGCATGGCCCCCGACGGATGCCGATTGGATGGCTGCGTTCGCCGAGGCCAGTTGGATCTATCCCCTGCCCGGACCAGTCCGTCGCGAAGGCAGAATCGACGGGCGGATTTTCGGTCCCGGGGCGAACGCGGATCACCCGGCGACCTGTCGCACGGAAGGGGCGTGTGGGGTGGACCTGGGCGGCGAACTGTGGGGCGAACACGTCTTCGCGGCCCACGACGGCATCGTCGACCGCGTGCATGACAGCGGCGGTGACGAGCACGGGGGACACTTCGTACGACTTTCTCATTTCGGCGGCATGGTGTTCACCCAGTACTTCCATCTGGCCGCGGTTCCGCGCAGGGTTGCCCGTGGTGCTCACGTCAAGGCCGGCGACGTGATCGGCCTGCTTGGTGATACGGGAATCAAAGGCGCACGGCGGCATTTGTACTTCGCGCTGTCGGTTCTGCCGTCAGCCAGGTTTTCGGAGGTGTACTGGGATCCCACGTCGTTGATGGCCGACTGGCCTCTGCGCGTGCCACCGCACGGCACCGTCGCGGGGTTGGCGTCGGTCCACAAGGAGGGGAAGGTGCAGTCGCGACGGCGATCGAGATAGCTGGATGGCGCCAAGCTACCAGCTACTGCTCAAGGCAATAAAGCGCCATGCTCTGCGAACAGTTGATGTTTGGCAGGCTTGTGGTCCAAGTCGCGTCTGCCCCGGTCCAAAGTCCGCGTGTGCCCTGCGTACCCAGGTCCACGGTCCACCCGGTGCAGTTGGGACTCATAATAGCTCCCGCCACGGTCGTTCCCGTCCAAACGGAAGGGGCCGGCGTAGCTTGTGAATTCAGTGCGGGTGTGCCGCCGAACTCAGCACCCGGCTAACGCGACGGCCCAGACACCGTTGCCCTGGAAGTACACGCCGGCTCATAACGAATTCGTGCCCCGACAAAACCCGCGGCTTCCGATATCCTCCAGCGGGTGCCACGGCAGCGCGCCCGGCTTTTCCCCCTCCTTCCGCTGTTGCCGGCGCTGTTGGTTGGATGCGCCACCGAATCAACGCTGGATCGCTCCTCCAGTTCCTCCAGCGCCTCCACCTCGCGACAGCTACGCACCAATGCCGGCATGGACGGGTTCGCCGGCTGGGACCGACTGGTCAAGGTGCTGTCCCGCCCGGAAAGCGGCGGCGCCGGTTGCCGGGCGTTGAAACAGGATCGTGATGACCAGGGCCACGCGCTGGTCCTGTCGGCAGTGTGCTTTTTTTCCGACGGGATGACCACGGTCAGTGCCCCTTCCCGCGCGGCCGTTGACGCCATAGCCGCCGAACTGCGAGGGGCGACGGATCGAGAATTCTGGATTGCGGCGAATGCCCCGGTGGGACCAGGCGCGGTGTCTACCCAGACCATGCGCGAACGAGCGGCTGCCTTCGTGAATGCCCTGATTGCGGCCGGCGTGCCGCCCAACCGACTGGCCGCGCTGATGGGATCCGGCGGCGAGGCCGAACTGGCATCGTCGCGTCTGGCCGAAACGCCTCTTGCCGGGGCTGCCACCATCGAGATCGTGGCCGCGCCCGTTTCGATGAGCGGGCCGTAGCCCGGCGCTTGACGCGCGACCGGCCGACGGTCTATCACGCGGGCATGGCGGCTTCGGCGGGACCGGGAGTGCTGGCGACCCTTCGCGCGGGCGACATTCGCGGTCTGCTGACGCGGTATTCCGACCTGGCGCTGGCCGCGCTGGTGGTGTCGATCGTCGGGATGATGATCATCCCGCTGCCGACGCTGCTGCTGGACCTGCTGATCTCGTTGAACATCGCGGTGGCGGTGACGCTGTTGCTGATTTCGATCTACGTGACAGAGGCGCTGCGAATCGCGACCTTCCCCACCCTGCTGCTGCTGACGACACTGTTCCGATTGGCCCTGGAGGTCTCCGCGACGCGGCTGATCCTTCTGAAAGGCGACGCGGGTGAAGTGATTCATGCGTTCGGCAACTTCGTGGTCGCGGGCAACCTGGTCGTCGGGGCTGTCATTTTCCTGATCCTGACCATCATCCAGTTCATCGTGATCTCCAAGGGGTCCGAACGGGTGGCCGAGGTCGCCGCGCGCTTCACGCTGGACGCGATGCCCGGCAAGCAGATGTCTATCGACGCCGAATTGCGGTCAGGCCACATCGATCACGACGAAGCACGACGGCGGCGGGCCATGCTGGCGCGCGAATCGCAACTGTTCGGATCGATGGACGGGGCGATGAAGTTCGTGAAGGGCGACGCCATCGCCGGGCTGGTGGTTCTGGCGGTCAATATCGTCGGCGGGCTGATCATCGGCGTCGCGCAACGGGGTATGGATCTGGCCGATGCCGCCCGCACGTACACCATTCTGACCATCGGCGGAGGACTGGTCGCGCAGATCCCGGCGCTGGTCATTTCAACGTCGGCGGGAATCATCGTCACGCGCGTCGCCTCCGAGGAAGAGGGCGCGCATCTGGGCCGTGAGATCGCGGGACAGATACTGGGACAGCCAAAGGCGATCGCGATCGCGGCTGGTCTGTTGGCGCTGTTGGCGCTGGTGCCCGGGTTGCCAACGATCCCGTTCCTGCTGTTGGCGGCGGTCCTGGGATTCGTGGCCTTTCGTTTGCTCCGAAGTCCGGTGGCGACGCGGGCGGATGGAGCAACCGCGGCTGCCCGCGGCGGCGCCGGGGCGACGGTGCCCTCGTCCCGCGGCGGTGGATCCAGCGCTGCCTTCCCCGCGCCCGTCCTGACGCCGATCGCGGTTCAGTTGGGGGCGGCGCTGTCCGCCCGCCTCTGTCCCGACGGCAACGGCTCACCCGTGGCCGATCGCTTGACCTCCCTGATCCGCGATCGTTTGTTCGCCGAACTGGGAATTCCGCTACCTCCCGTGCGCGTGCGCCCGTCCGTGGAGGGCCTGGCGCCGAACAGCTATGTGCTGCGTCTGAACGAGGTTCCGCTGGGTCGGGGTGAAATCGCCGCGACCGGCGATCCGTCAACGGCGACATCCGATGCCGATGCCAGCGGCCACGCCAGTCCTCCCGAAGAAACCATCGCCGCTGATCTTCTTGTCCTGCTGCGACGGTACGGACACGAATTCATCGGCATCCAGGAAACCCAGGGACTGCTGGAGGCGCTGGAGCGCACACACCCCGCGCTGGTCCGCGAGGTGGTGCCGAAGGTGATCTCACCGACGCTGCTGGCGGACGTGCTTCGTCGCCTGGCCGAGGAGGGGATTTCGCTGCGCAACATGAAGGACATTCTGGGAGCCCTGGCGGAATGGGCCCCGTCCGAACGCGATCCCGTGACGCTGACCGAACACGTGCGCGGCGCGCTGCGCCGCGCGATCACCTACCGGCACGCCAGTGCCAGCGGCGTCTTGTCCGCCTACCTGTTGGATCCGATGATCGAGGAAGCCGTACGCGAGGCCATTCACAAGACGGCAACCGGAAGTTACCTGGCCCTGGAGCCGCAGTTGTCGCGCGAGATCATCCAGGCGATCGGCCGCGCCGTCGCGATGGCACCCCACGCGGGTCCGACGCCCGTCATCCTGACCAACGTCGACATCCGGCGTTACGTGCGCCGTCTGGTCGAGACCGAATACCCGGGCGTCGCGGTACTGGCCTACCCGGAATTGGCGCCCGAGGCACAGGTCCAACCGTTGGGCCGGATTCGCACCTAGTTCAGATCAAACCGCCCAGGCCCGCACCGAGGCGCGCGTAGGTTGTGTCCCGATCGGCGCGAATGGCGCGGACGACCGCGTCCAGGCGACTGGCACCGCCCGGCGGGTCAAGTCGGCCGGCACCGCCCGGCGCATCCCTCGGGACCGCACCGGCCGCCCGCGCTCCAAGCGCGTCGTAGTTGCGACGGGCGACATCATCCGAAACCGTCGGTTGGTTTTCCTTCAGGCGGTCGATGATCTCGGCGCGCACCAACTGCAGCATGGGATCCGGCGTGCGCCGCAGAAACGACACCATCTGGTGGGCGGCGGTGAAGGTTTCCACCCCGTCGGGATGAAAGGCCGCCACCAAAAACACGGACGTCGCCGGCGATGCCCAACGCTGCCGATCGGCGCGCCGCACGCGCTCGGCGAAGGCGTCGAACGAGGCCCAGCCCCCGGTGTGCCGGGGAAAGACCAGCAATCCGATATCGACGGGGGGCGCCGATGCCGCGGCGAAACGATCGAAAAACGGCAGGCATTCGGTGGACGTCGGCTCCGGCGACAGACAGACCGCCCGCCCCACCCTCCCCGTGCGCAGCACCGGCTCCGCCCACGGGCACAATCCAAAATCCAGGACGACCTCGCGCACGTAGCGATCACAAAGGCGCAAGGCCTCGCGTTCCCATTCCGCGTCGTGCGTGGGCGCCACCCGATCCGTCTCTTAGGCGTCGCCGCTCTCGACGTAGGCGCCGATACGCCGGAATTTGTCGTAGCGGCGCGCACGCAGAGTCTCGGGCGGCAACAAAATCAATTCGGCGAGATGCCTGCGAATCACGTCTCCCAAATTGCGGGCGGAGACGTCGAAGTCACGGTGGGCACCACCCGCCGCCTCGGGCACGATTTCGTCGACGACCGCCAGGTGTTGCAGATCGGTCGCGGTCATCTTCATCGCCGCGGCCGCCTCGGGTTTCTTGCTGTCGTCACGCCACAGAATCGACGCGCAGCCCTCGGGCGAAATCACGGAGTACGTCGCGTATTCCAGCATCAAAACCCGATCCGCCACCCCCAATGCCAGCGCGCCCCCCGATCCACCCTCCCCGATCACCGCGCAAACGATGGGCACCGGCAAGCCCGCCATGACCTCTAGATTCTTGGCGATGGCCTCGGCCTGCCCCCGCTCCTCGGCGTCGATCCCGGGATAGGCGCCCTGCGTGTCCACCAAACAGATGATCGGACGTCGCATACGGGCGGCCAACTCCATCAGGCGCAGCGCCTTGCGATACCCCTCCGGCTTGGGTTGCCCGAAGTTGCGGCGGACCTTCTCTTTGGTGCCGCGTCCCTTCTGCTGCCCGACCAGCAACACCGGCATTCCATCGAACAACCCGAAGCCCGCGACGATGGCTGGATCGTCTCCGAAACGCCGATCCCCGTGCAACTCGATGAATCCATCGATCAGGCGTTCGACATAGTCCAGCGTGTAGGGCCGCGCCGGATGGCGCGATAGTTGGACCTTCTGCCAGGGCGATAGATCGGCGAAAATCTCGCGTTGCAGATCCCGTGCGCGCGACTCCAACAGCGCGATCTGGGGCCGCAGTTCGGGGGCCTCCTGGCTGACCCGAACCAGATCGTCGATTTTGCGTTCCAGGTCGACGATCGGTCGCTCGAAATCAAGCACGGGCGCGACGGGGTTTTCCATACGTTCGGCGGTTTCGGCCATGAGCGGCGGGCATTGTACCGTGTCCTTGGTTTCCGGACGATTTGCCACCCGCGATTCCGGAAATGGGCCGGTGACCGGGCCTGGGATGGTCAGCGCGTCAGCGTCACGGTCGCGATCGAGCGCGCCGGCAGAGTGACGATCGCGTCCGCGCCCAACGGGCCCAAGTCAGCGGTCCGCTCGTCGGCACCGGATGATCGGTACACCGCGGAAGTCACGTAAGCGAAGTCTCCAGTCGCCAGCATCACGGCGTGTTCACTGACGTCGGTATTGACCATAACCAACGTCGCGTGGGCGCCATCGGGAGCGAGAAACGCGGAGATCTTCAGCGCCACCGACGTTGATGTCGCCCCCACGCGGCGCCAGTCGCTGTCCACCCAACGGGAGTAGTGGCGCACGGCGTGGTACGCGTCGCGCACGATGTACCCTTTGGTCGCCGTCCACGTTCCAGGACTGAAGGGGTTCTCAAGCGTGACCAGCGCGCTGGTCGCGGCGGCGTCCATGGGAGGCGCCCAAACAAGGTCCCAGTAAACGTAGGCCGCGGCGCCCCCGACGGTGATCGCGTTATGAATCAGCCAAGCGACAGCGACCATATCGGCGTCCACGTCGGAATACTCGGTCATGAAGATCGGCTTGCCCGCGGCGTCGGCAGCGGCTGCTACCCCGGCCATCCCGCCCACGAAGGAATCCGGCGCGGCGCCGTCGCCGCCGCTGTACAGATGGTGGGCTATCCCGTCCACCTGACTGATGTCGAACCCGGCGCCCCCCAGATAGCCCTGAACGCTGGTACCGACGATCCCCGCGGTCTCGGGGCCGATCAGTTGTGGTCTGGGGCTCATCGCCTGGATCTCCGCGTGGACCGCGGCCAGCGCCTGACCATATCCCGCGCGGGTAGCGGTTTCGCTGGGGCCGAAACGGCAGGTCTCCCACGTCGCGGTGAAGTTGGGCTCGTTCTGAATACTGATGTAATCGGGGCGCACTCCGCGCGCTGCATAGGCAGACAACGCGCGTGCCCACCACTGCCCGAACCCGGCGTAGGCGAACGCGCCGTCCGCTTGCCTGGCCAACGTTCCGCCGTTCTTGGTGTCCCCAGTGTCTTTCAGAGTGGCCGGCGGTGACCACGACGACATCAAGATTCGGGGTCCAGGCGCCATCGACGCGCGCGCCAGGTTCACGACGGCCACACTGTCGTCGAAAGCAGCCGGAGCCGCATTCTCGGACCAGTTCGCGATCCGAAGAATATCGAGTCCCAGATCGCGAAAGATGACGTCCGCGATCTCCGAACGGTTCGGGTGACCGGTCAGCCAGTTGGTGTAGAACGCGACCGCTCCGCCAAAACCCTCCATAGTCTGGAAGGTGGCGGAGACATCCAGTGTCACCGTCGTGTTCGTGACCCCGCCCGCGCCACCGGTTCCCATCATCCCACCGGTCCCCATCGCTCCGCCGGCCGCGATGCGGGACGCCCCCGACGAGCCACCGCAACCCGCGAGGAGCAAGCACACCCCGAAAGCGCGCCACGACGATCGGTCTCGCACTTCGTTCGGCCCCACGGGGCCCGCAGCCTAGCCGCCAATCGTGAAATCGCAACGACACGTTATGCTCGCGGTCCCATGCCGACGCTGACCACCTACTGCCCCCTGGACTGCCCCGACGCATGCAGCCTGGACGTGACTATCGACAACGGCCGCGTGGCGACCATCGCCGGCAACCACGCCAATCCCCTGACCGCCGGCACCATCTGCGCCAAGGTGCGCGACTTCGCCGATCATATGTATGGGCCCGAACGCGTCTTGCGTCCCGCGATCCGCGACGGACGAAAAGGCAGCGGACGCTTTCGTGACGTGACCTGGGACGAAGCGCTGGAACGCGTGGCGACCGAACTGCAACGGGCCCGCGATTCCTTCGGGGGCGAGTCGATCTTGCCGTTGTGCTACGGGGGATCGAACGGAATGTTGACCCAGGACGCCGTCGATGCGCGGCTGTTCCGGCGCCTTGGGGCCTCGCGCTGCCTGCGTACTGCCTGCGCCGCACCCACGGGCGCGGCGGCGCAAGGGCTGTACGGCAGGATGCCGGGCGTCGCGCTGCCCGACTACGAACACGCGCGGTTGATCGTGATCTGGGGCTGCAACCCGGCGGCCTCGGGCATTCACCTGCAGGCCCCCATCCAGCGGGCGCGCCAACAGGGTGCAAAGCTGATCGTCGTCGATCCGCGCCGAACGCGGCTGGCGAAACAGGCGGACATCCACCTGCCGGTGCGGCCCGGCACGGATCTCCCGGTCGCGTTGTCGCTGATCCGGTGGCTGTTCGAAACCGGCGCCGCGGATCGCGGCTTCCTCAACGCGCACACCACCGGCGCCGATCGCTTGGCTGCCGCAGCCGCGCCCTGGACCTTCGCGCGCGCCGCGGCCGAGGCGGGTGTCGGGCAGGCGGATCTGGAGGCGGTCGCGCGTTTGTACGCGACCGTCAGCCCGGCCGTAGTCCGCTGTGGATGGGGCCCCGAACGCAACCGGAACGCCGGATCGGCCGTTGCGGCAATCTTGGCTTTGCCGGCGGTGGCCGGAAAATTCGGCGTGCGTGGCGGCGGATACACGATGTCCAACTCGCCCGCGTTTCGCGACATCGATCCGACCGCCGCGTCCGCCGAACCCGAGGCGTCGCCCCCGCCGCGCGCCGTGAACATGAATCAACTCGGACGCGCGCTGACCGAACTTGACGATCCGCCAGTCAAGGTCCTGTTTGTGTACAACGCGAACCCGTGGGCCACGCTGCCCGCGCAACAGAAGATTCAAACCGGCATGGCACGCGACGATCTGTTCACTGTCGTGTTCGATGCCGTTTGGACGGACAGCGCGCGCCAGGCGAATGTCGTCTTGCCCGCCACGACATTTCTTGAACACCACGAGCTGGGTCGTGGGTATGGGGCGATGCTGCTGCAGCGGGCGCGGCCCGTGGTCGCGCCCGTGGCGGACGCGCGTCCGAATTATGACGTATTCGCCGACCTCGTCCGCCGCTGCGGACTGGCGCGCGCGGGGGATCCGGACGGCCCCGACGAACTGGTGGCCGCGCTTCTTCAAAGCACACCGCAGGGGCCGCGCCTGGCCGCCGAGCTGGCGTCGCACGACCGTGCATTCCCGGGCTGCGGTCCCTCTCCCATCCAGTTCGTGGATGTGTTTCCAGCCACGCCCGATCGCAAAGCGCACCTTCACCCTGACAACCTTGACCGCGAGGCGCCCGCCGGGCTTTACGGCTACTCTCCCGATCCGGCCACGTCCGCGGCACCCCTGGCGTTGATCTCACCCGCGACCAGTCGGACCATCAGCTCGACCTTCGGGCAGCTGAACCGTGAACAAGTGCCGATCGAATTGCACCCCGACGACGCCGCCGCGCGCAGCATCGCGACGGGCGACACCGTGCGCGTCTGGAACGATCTGGGCGAGGTTGTGTGTTACGCCGCCGTCAACCGCGACCTGCGTCCCGGGGTGGCGGTGTTACCCAAGGGCCTGTGGAGCCACAACACCGGCAACGGGGCGACCGTGAACACCCTGTGCCCGGACACGCTGACTGATCTCGGGGGCGGGGCCTGCTTCAACGACGCCCGCGTCCAGATCCAAAAAATCGCGACGCTGGTTACGCCTTAGCCCATACGCCGCCAACAGGGCGGTGGTGAAATCGTGGGGACTTTACGCGGCCTTTGCCTCCCCTTTATTCTGCGCGCCATGTTCCTTCGCCGCGTCCTTGGTGTCGTCCTGGTTTTGTCCGCAGCCTGCATCATGCGCAAGCCCGGCCCCGGATCGTCGGAGACAGGGGGAGGGGCGGCCTCCAAGGCTTCTCCAGGCTCGGCAAAATTCGCCGCGCTGACGGGGCTCGATCTTCTGGGCAGCACCGGAATCCAGGCGTTCAAAATGACCGGCGACGTCAAGAAGGCCGTGATCACGAACGTGCCGGTCGAAGGCCAACCTTTCAAACAGGCACTGCACATCGACATCAAGGAAGCGTCCGGATCGGATTGGTCCGTGCAAATCCAGGCGCCGACGATCGCACCCGTCGCCAAGGGCGACAAGTTGGTCGCGACTTTCCACGTACGGGCCATCAAGCCGCAGGAGGGAAGTGTCGCCGCCGAAACCCAGTTCGTTTTCGAGCATGCCGGCGAGCCGTACACAAAATCGGTGACCTATCCCGTGAAATTCGGGTCCGACTGGCGCAAGGTGCAGGTGCGTTTCGTTGTGGACGACAGCTACCGCCCCGGCGGGGCGCAGATGATTTTTCGTCTCGGGTACGAACCCGAGACCTTCGAAATCGGCGGCGTCGACATACGTGGCTACGGCAGCAAGCTGTCCATGTGGGATCTGCCGTCATCCGAGCAGGCCGATCACCGCGCCGACGTCGCGTTGGCCCAGGCTGTCCCGGCCGCGCCCCTGGCCCTGATCGACGGCGGCGATCTGGCGTTCGATGTCGCGGCCGACAAGCCGATCGGGCCCATCAGCCCGTACGTCTACGGAATCAATTCGCAGAACCTGGACAAACTGAACACCACCGTCCGTCGCATGGGCGGCAACCGCCAGACCGTTTACAACTGGGAGTTGAACGCCTCCAGCGCCGGCAGCGACTGGAACCATGTGAACGACGACTGGCCCTGCACGAACCTTGGCTACGACAATTGCCACCTGCCGGGCGCGCAGATGACCAGTTTTGTCGCCGCCAACAAGAAGGCCGGCGTCGAATCCCTGCTGACCATTCCGATGGCCGACTATGTGTCCGCCGACAAGTCTGGCCCGGTCGCCGAAAACGAAGCCGCGCCCAGCAGGCGTTTCCTTCCTTCGATCGCGCGCAAGGGTGCCCCTTACGCCGCCACGCCCGACTTCAACGACGGCAAGGTCTACCAGGATGAATTCGTCGCGTTCCTGGTCAAACAACTGGGGCGCGCCGATCAGGGCGGCGCGCGGTTCTACTCGCTGGACAACGAGCCGGCGTTGTGGCGATCGACGCATCCGCGGATTCACCCGAAACCGACGACGTACGCCGAGATGATCAGCCGCACCGAGGTAACAGCCGGCGCCATCACCGAGATCGATCCCAGCGCCACGGTGCTGGGCGCTGTCGCCTTCGGTTGGAGCGAGTACATGTCCCTGACCAGCGCGCCCGACGCGAAGGAGCAGAACGCCAAGCTGGGAAACACCGGCGGCAATCCCGCAGGCGGAGGAAACTACCTGGAGTTCTTCCTTCAGTCGATGAAGCGTCTGGAAGACAAGTACAAACGCCGCCTGGTGCACGTGCTGGACGTGCACTGGTATCCCGAGCCCAAGGGCACCAAACGTATCACCGAGAAGGACGTCTCCCCGAAAACCGTCGCCGTGCGGTTGGACGCGACCCGGAGTCTTTGGGATCCGACCTACGTCGAAAAGAGCTGGATCGCGGACGCCTGGAAAAAGCCGATTCGCCTGATCCCCTGGCTGCACGAGACCATCGCCAAACACTACCCGGGGACGAAGTTGTCGCTGACCGAATACAACTACGGCGCGCCCGAGCACATCTCGGGCGGACTGGCCCAGGCGGACGTGTTGGGCATTTTCGGGCGCGAGGGTCTGTACATGGCCAACTACTGGGGCAACGGCGCCGGCGTGGGCGAGATGCCGAACTACGTGGCGGGCGCCTTCAAGCTGTACCGCAACTACGACGGTAGCAACGGTGCTTTCGGCGACACCGCCGTCAGCGCGACCGTGCCCGACCTGACCAAGGCATCCATCTACGCGGCGACCGATTCAAAACGTCCCGGTCGCATCACGGTCATCGTGATCAACAAGAGCCAGCAAGCCAACTTCAAGGCGACGATCAAAATCGCCGGCAGGGTGAAGTTCGTTCAGGCACAGGTCTTCGCGTTCGCGTCCGGATCGCCCGAGGTCAGGCCATTGGGCAAGGTCGACATCAAGGACAACCAGATCGCGTATCCTCTGCCGCCGTTGTCCGCGACGCTGTTCGTCTGCGACAAGCGCTAAACGCCGGCGTTCCACCAGGCGAGAACGGCATCGACATCGGGCGGGTTTTCCGCGCGCCAGGCGTCCGGCTGTTTACGAAACCACGTCCGCTGGCGCCGCGCGTAAGCGGCCGTTGCGGCTTTGGCCGCGGCTACGGCCTGTCCGGGGGTGATCAGGCCAGCCAGATGTGCGCCCAGTTGCCTGTATCCCAGCGCGCCCAGGGCCCGCGCATCTCCCCCGTAGCGCGCCCGAAGCGCCCGCGTTTCATCCATCAATCCCGCCTGCATCATCGCATCGAACCGAACCGCGATTCGCTCGCGCAGCAGATCTACGGGCGGATCCAGAACCAGCGTGGCGCATGAGATGTCGGCCGGCGCGGGCGCCTGGCGCCGCAACACGCTGATGGGGACGCCGGTCTGCTCGTACACCTCCAGCGCGCGGCTGATGCGCATCAGATCCCGCGGCTGAATGCGCCCCGCGGTATCGGGATCGATCACGGTCAATCTGGCATGCAGCGCCTCGGGGCCCTGGTCCTTGGCTTCCTCCCGGTGCCGTTCGCGAATCGCCAACTCTGGTGGTGGTGCCTCGAACAATCCGGTTAACAACGCACGCAGGTAAAGACCGGTGCCCCCGACGATCAACGGCACGCGACCCCGGGCAACGATGTGTTCGATCGCGGTGCGCGCCAGCGCCGCCCAGCGCGCGGCATGAAAGACCTCCGTCGGCAGAACAAGATCCAACAGGTGATGCGGTACCAGTTGGCGATCGGCCGCACTTGGTTTGCCGGTGCCGATGTCCATGCCGACATAGACCTGCTGTGAATCGCACGACACGATTTCGGCCGGCAGGCGCTCGGCGATCCGCAACGCCAGCGTGCTCTTGCCCGAGGCAGTCGGCCCGACAATGGCAAGGATGCGGGCCAGGATCTGCGGGGCCATACGAGGCGTCAGCCCCCGGGACCGTCGACCATCAGGAAACTCTGCAACCCGTCCACCTTGCGTTCCAGATCGTCCATCATGTCGTACAGCAGGTAGCGCAGCGCCACCATCCCCAGAAGCATCCCCTCCTCATCCACGATCGCCAGATGCCGAAACTTGTGCGTTCGCATCAGCGTCGCGGCCTCGGCGACGGACGTCGAGTCGAGCACCGTCCGCACCGGGCTGGTCATTACGTCGCGCATCGGGGTCGTGTCGAGATCCCGGCGTTCGTGCACCACCCGCCGCATCAGATCGCGCTCGGTGAAGACACCGACAATCTTGCCGCCGGTCGTCACGGCAATCGCGCCGACCTTGCGCGCCTTCATGGTTATCACCGCCTGCATCACCGATGCCTCCGGCGCAACCTCCGGCGTTTCCTGAGCCAATCGCAAAAGCCCCATGGTTGCCTCCCTGCTGGAAGCCTTGAAGTCTACGCCAACTGAGAGGCAAAGGGCCAGCAGACCAAGGGGCCCGTGTAACGAACGGGCGACGTGCGTGGCCTGCAGTGAGTCAACCGCGATTCAAGCAGTGCGAAGCGCGCGCCTCGTCCGGTCAGCGGATTGCGAACAAGGTCGTGATCTCCGCCTGCGACAGCGCGCGCTTGTAAACGCGGAAATCGTCGAGCTGGCCGTTGAAACACGGATTGCTGCCCGCCGTGCCGCTGTAGTGAGATCGGCCGATCCAGTTGTTGGTCGTTGGCCCCAAGTCAGTCACGTGCAGGGTCATCGCGCTGTTCGTCGCGGCGGGTACGCCGTCGATGTACAGCGTGCCCGTGTACGGCGCTCCCGCTGGAAGCACCACGGCGATGTGATGCCAGGCGTTCGCCGTCAACGTCGTGGTCCCCTCCAATCGTTGTTCGGCGGGCAACGTGTGCGCGGTCGTCGTGATGGCAAAACGAACGGGCGTATTGGTTGCGTCCGCGGCACGCGTCGTCAGGTACATGTTGGGCACGGCCGCCGTCGGCCCGAAATCGAGAATGCGCTGCCAGTTCTGGGTGGCCGTGTTGGCCGCCAGGTTTATCCAGACCGCGATCGTGATGGCCTCGGGCGCCAGGGTTTGCAGCGAAGGAGCGGTTACGAAGCCGCCGTTCGCGTTCGCGGCGGTCGCAGGCGGTGTCAGTCTAACCGCGTTCGTGCCGACCTGTTTCGATGTGGAGAACGTCGCGCTGCCGCCGGTCCCAATCGTCGCCAACGTCGCGTTGCGGGCGACGCCGCCGAAGATTGCTGAATCGCCGGCGGTCGTTCCGCTGCTCTCGTCGAACTTGTACCAGAGCACCAAATCGGGATCGGTCCCGCTGGTGCCGCCGCTGGCGCTCCCGCCCGTTCCGTTGCCACCGCTCGCGCTGCCGCCGCCACCACCCGTGCCTCGCCCACCCGCGCTGGTGCCACCCGTCGCCGCACCACCGGTACCGCCGGTCGCGGTGACGCCCCCTTGTCCTCCCATGGCCGCACCACCCGAGCCGATCACGCCACCTGATCCCTCCATTCCTCCGCTGCCCGGCACGCCGCCGGTCTCCGTGATCCCTTCATCTGGAATGGATGCGTCTGGCGATCCCCCTTCGCAGTTGCCCCGGCAGTACACGCGAGTTCCCCCGCACGCTGACAAGACCGACGCGCTCGCGGCCCAGAACGCGACCCAGACGAAAACTGGAGTCAAGCGAAGGTGATGCATGATGTTCAGATCGAAAAACGCAGACCGGCTCTCTACCTCGGAAGGACCGGGTCCGGGGTTGAGCCGATGGGCCGCCGTCCTACGGCCGCGACGGCAACCGGGTCCAATGGGTTTCACTCCGACGCGGACACCACACGGATCAAACCCGGCCGAAACGACGCTCGATCTCGGGCAGCGAAAGGCGCAACAGAACGGGACGGCCGTGTGGGCAATGCGATCGCAGGTCGACGCCGTCGAGCTGCGCCAACAGCGCGACCGCTTGCGGCCTGCCCAGCACGTCACCCGCGCGCACCACGCTGTGACAGGCCATCGTGGCCAGCACCTGGTCGATGCGATGCGACAGTGACTCGGTCTTCGGGTCTTCCCCATCGTCGGCCAGACGTCCCAGCACGTCGTGCAGCAGCGGTTTGGGATCCGCGTCCTTGACCAATTCGGGGACCGCCCGCATCAACAAGGTTCCGCCCCCCGCCGCCCCCGACCCCGCGACACCAATCTCGACCTCGAACCCCAGGGTGCCCAGGGCCGCGATTTCGTCGGACGAGATGGCGATCCCGTCGGGCAGATCCACAGGGACGGGGAACAACAGGCGCTGGCGACGAATCTCGCTTTTTCCATGGGCCGCGCGCAGCCGTTCGAATGCCACGCGTTCGTGCGCGGCGTGTTGATCGATCAGCACCAGTTCGCCGTCCGCCTCGCACACCAGGTACGTCCGCGCCAGTTGCCCGATGTAGACCAGCGATTGAAAGAAACCGTCGCTCGCGATCAAGGCCGGCACCGGACCCAGCGGATCGTCGAGAAACGACGGTTCCACGCCGCCATCCCCATCGGCGGCACGGGCGGGCATCGCCGGACCCGCGCCCGCTCGATTGCCTGCCGCAAAGCCGCGAAACGGCGACCGAGACAAGGATCCCGAAAGCCCAAGCTGCGCCGATGCGGGGCTTGGCGATCCGCCGAACTCCCGATCCGCGCCGCGGGGCGCGGGAGGCAGCGTAAACACACGCACGGATCCCCGCGCCGGAGGTAACCACGGCGCCCGGGCCACGGCCGCGCCGACGACATGGCGAACCGCCGCATAGACCTCGGCCGCGCGTGCGAATCGCACCTCCAGCTTCTGCGGATGCACGTTGATATCCAGATCCGGGCCCGGAACGTCCACAAACAACGCCGCCAACGGATATCGCCCTCTTTCCAACAACTCGCCATAGCCCTGCGACAGCGCATGCAGCAGCGATCGATCGCGAACAAAACGGCGCCCGACAAACAAGAACGTCGAACGCGCCGTGGTCGTCGCCTCCTCGGGAGACGCAAGGAAAGCGCGCACCTGATGGCCACCCTCCTCGCCCCGCGCCTCGTGCAACGCGCCCGCGCCACGCCGGGCGAACGCGGCGCGCACCCGCTCGCCCAACTCGCGGTGCACCGGCAGATCCAACACGACGCGACCGCCGGCGCGCAGACGAAAGTGCACCTCGGGATGCCCCAGCGCCAGCCGCAAGACCGCCTCGGTGATGTTCGCCGACTCGGTCGCCTCGGTCTTCTGGAACTTCAACCGCGCCGGCGTGTTGAAGAACAGATCGCGGATCTCGACCTGCGTCCCCTCAGGGATACCGACCTCGCGCGCGTCGGTCTCGCTGCCCGCCTCCACCGTCAGGCGAAACCCCACCGTAGCGCCCGGCAACTTCGTCGCCAGGGTCAGGCGCGACACGGCGGCGATCGACGGCAGCGCCTCGCCCCTGAATCCGAAAGTCGACAGACCCCATAGATCATCGGCGCTGCGAATCTTCGACGTCGCGTGCCGGCGCAGGGCCAGTCGCGCTTCATCCGGCGTCATCCCACCGCCGTCGTCGACCACACGCACCAACCTGCGGCCGCCACCCTCGATCTCGATGTCGATCCGGTGCGCACCGGCATCGATCGCGTTCTCGCATAGTTCCTTGACCACGGACGCGGCCCGTTCCACCACCTCACCAGCGGCGATCTGGTCGGCCAGCGCGGGCGGCAGGACAGCGATGCGCGGGGTGGTCACGGACGCCGCGGATGATAACGCCTGCGGGTCACGGGACGCTGTCGTTTCCTTTCGGGACGATGTCGAGAGATACTGGCGGACGACAAATGATCGAACGAAATCTTCGTGGGTGGATGGTGGGCGTCGTGCTGTCATACTGCTCGTTGGCCTGCGTCTACGCACCCCACCCGGAAGACGGACAACTGCAATGCAGCCCAGCTGGGGAATGTCCCACCGGGTATTCCTGTCGGAAGACGGTGGGGAACGAAACCTGCTGGCGGCACGAAACGCCGCAGGTGGATGGCGGCGGGGATGGCGTGCGCGATGCCACCGGCAAAGACGTGTCTCTCCCTGACAAGGCGCCGCAAACCGGTGGTACGACTGGAACCGGCGGATCCGACGGAACCGGCGGAACGGGAACGGGCGGCGTGGGAACCGGCGGTGCGGCAACCGGTGGCCGGGGGACCGGCGGCGTCGGAACTGGCGGCATGGCAACCGGCGGCCGGGGAACCGGCGGCATGGCAACCGGCGGTGCGGGGACCGGCGGCCGGGGAACTGGAGGCGTGGCAACCGGCGGCGCGGCAACCGGCGGCCGGGGAACCGGCGGCATGGCAACCGGCGGCGCGGCAACCGGCGGCCGGGGAACCGGTGGTGCCGCGACCGGCGGTGGAGGCGGTTCGTGCGCCAACCAGTGTATTTATGCCTCTGACGGCGCATGCGACGAGCCAGCATTCTGCGCCCTTGGCACAGACTGTTCGGACTGCTACGCGTCCATGTGCAGCAACACCTGCACGTACGCCCGCGACGGTGAATGCGACGAACCCAGTGTCTGTCCGCTTGGCACCGATTGCGCCGATTGCCACCCAACGACCTGCGCCAACACCTGCCTTTATGCCAACGACCTTGAATGCGACGAGCCCGCCCTGTGCGTTGCGGGCACCGACTGCGCCGATTGCCATCCCACGACGTGCCTGGGTACGTGCATCTTCGCGAACGATGGTGTCTGCGACGTCCCGAAATACTGCAATGCGAACACGGACTGTGTCGATTGCAGCCCAACGCCGGGGTGCTCGAACACCTGCGCCTATCCAGGTGACGCTATCTGCGATGACGGCGGTCCCGGTGCGGCGTCCAGCGTCTGTGCCCGCGGTACCGACTGCGGGGACTGCGGCCCCCGCTAGCCCGCGCATGACGCGCGGGTCATCGGATCGTGCGCGGTCCTTGACTCTCAGGGGTACGGCGCATATAAATCGCCGCTTTCCGGGTAGTTACGGACGACCGCAGTACGCAAAAGTAAGAAAAGTAAGAAGGAGCACGCGCCACCATGTCGCTGAAGATGGGCCTCCTCGGCCGCAAGATTGGAATGACCCAGGTGTTTCACGACGACGGTACTGCCTTGGGCGTGACCGCCGTGTTGCTGGGACCGTGTGTGGTGGTCGCCAAGCGAACCCCCGCCGTGCACGGCTACGCCGCTGTGCAACTGGGATTCGAGGAGACGCCCGTTCGCCTGGTGAGCCGCCCAGAAGCGGGGTACGTCAAGAAGGCCGGTCTCGAGAAGACGCCGCGCTTCTTGCGCGAGGTGCGCCTGGAACCGAGCGAACTGGACAAGTTCGAGGTCGGAAAGGTGCTGCGCGCCAGTGAGTTGTTCAAGTCCGGGGACGTGATCGACGTCGTCGGGACCACCAAGGGCAAGGGCTACCAGGGCGTCATGAAGATGCACAAGATGAAGGGCGACTCCGACACCCACGGAACCCACGAGTTCTTTCGTCACGGCGGTTCCATCGGCTGCCGTCTGACCCCGGGCCGCGTTCACAAGGGCAAGCGCATGTCGGGCCGCATGGGCGGCGTGAAGTGCACGTCCTCGGATCTGGTCGTCGTCAAGGTTCTGGACGAGAAGGACGTCGTCCTGATCAAGGGCGCCGTCCCCGGGCCCGCCAACGGCCTGGTCCTGGTCAAGGGCAGCACGAAGAACGTGCGGAAGTACATCGTGCCGCAGCTTATCAAGGAAGCCGAGTCCAAGAACCCGATGAAGGCTTCGAAAAAGGGCGCGCCCAGCAGCGGTAAGAAGTAGTCGCCGCGTTCGTTTTTCTTTGCTGACGGCTGAACGGGTTTGGCCAAAAATCGTGGCGGTTTTGCGGATCCACGCGTCCGCCAAGATCCCTTCTTCCACAAGGCCCGCGCCGAAGGCTTCGCGGCACGCTCGGTCTACAAACTAGACGAAATCGATCACAAGGTCCGCCTCCTGCGCCTGGGTGATCGGGTCCTTGATCTGGGATGTTGTCCGGGGTCCTGGTTGCAGTACGCGGCGAAAGCTGTCGGGCCCCACGGCGCCGTCGTCGGAATCGATCGCAATCCCCTGCCCCGCGCCGTGGCGGCAACGCGCGTGATCGTCGGCGATATTTTTACGGCCACCGACGAAGAGCTGCTTGGACCCCTGAAGGCCTTCGATGTCGTGCTGTCGGACATGGCCCCGGACACAACCGGCATCCGTTCGGCCGATCAGGCGCGATCGGCAGCGCTGTTTTCCGAGGCCGTGGCCCGCGCCTTCCGGCTGCTGGCACCCGGTGGCGCGTTCGTCGGCAAGTTGTTCCAGGGGCCGGACTTCGACGACATTCGCAAGCGACTCCTGACCAAGTTCTCCGACGTGAAGATCGTAAAACCCCAAAGCTCGCACGCGCGTAGTTTCGAGATCTTCCTGGTCGGTAAGGGTTTCGCCTAGCGTCGTGCGCGTCGCTATCGTGCGCGTCGCCGTCAGGCGTGTCGACGTCGTGCGCGTCGCCGTCGCGTCACAGCAGCTTGTCAGGATCCCCGCGCCCGCGGCGCAGGACCGTGACCCAGTCGTCCACCAGGCTGACGACCGTGGAAGGCTCTCCAATTTGAACACCGCCGTCGACGATCAGATCCACTTCGGCCCCGAACGCATCAGCGATAGCGGCCGCGGTCGACAACACGCGCCCGTCACGCGATTTGGCGGTGGCGGTCAGAAGCGGGGTCCCCAGCGCCCACAGCAACCGCTCGCAGAAGGGATGGTCGGGAATGCGGACGCCCAGGGTGCGCCGATGGCCCACCACATAGGGATCCGGCACGCTGGGAGCGGCGATGAGCTCGACGCAGTAAGGCCCGGGAAAGATCCGGCTCAGGATCGCGTGGCCGGCCTCGGTCACTTGCGCATAGTGCGCCAGTTCGCCGAGATCGGGGATCAGGAATGTCAGCGGGCGCCGGGACCGATCAATGCCCCGCATCGCCAGAACGCGCTCGATGGCGCGCCGGCGATCGAACGCGCAGCCAATCCCGTACAACGTGTCGGTCGGAAACGCGATCACCCCGCCGGCCTTCAAAATATCAAGGGCGGGTCGATCCGCGTCGGGTAAGGGAACGATGAGGGGCTCGGCCACGGCACGCTGACTTAGCCCGTGCGTGCCGTCGCTGCAAGGGCAGCATCCATACCTTGGCGCGCTTGTTACAATCGACCGGTTTTGGGCCTTTTCGCTCGCATGGCGGTGCTGATGCTGGGCGCGCTCGCCGTACTGCCGGCGTGCGCGCGGGGCATGACGGCGCGACCCACGATTGCACCGGTGGCGGCGGACCCGCGGACTGTACCGGGGGTCGCGATCACGGGACTCATCGTCAACGGCGTAACATCCCACCCCCTGGTTGGCGCCATCATCGAACTGGATGGCCGCCCCCACGCCGAAAGTGGTCCGGACGGGCGCTTCCGGATCGATGACGTCCCCATCGGCCTGCACCTGCTGTCCACGCGGGCACCGAAGTTCCGAAAGCGCGTGCAACCGGTGTCCATCGTCGCCCCGAACCCGGATCCTGATATCGGAGCACGCAACGATTTCATCGTGCTCCTTTTCGCCCCGTCGGCCTACTTTGACGGATTTCCCGGCATCGGAAATACGGCCACCTGCCGAAGCCCCGTCGACTGCCCCGGTCCCGAGGTCTGCATGATGAACAACTTCAGGGAAATGGATGCGCCCACCTGCACCGTGCCCACACCCTGCAGGGCCGAGTCCGATTGCAAGTTGGGCCAGCAATGCGAACCGGTGAGCCTGGCTTCCGGCGAGGAACTGCGCGTCTGCCAGGGCCAACCCGCCCCAGAGGTCTCGCCCTGACATCCATCGCCCAACTGGCGCTGGCACTGGCGGCGATCGGACCCGCGCCCGCGTCCGCAATCGCTCCCGCAGCGTCAGGCCTTGCGCGTCCGTCCCCGGCGCCCGATCGCGCCGAGCAGTCGATTCGGATCGACATACGCGGGGCCGTCGCGCACGTCGCCGTGACCCGCAAACTCGCGTGCACCGGATCGGCATCGCCGGGAACGATGGCGACGGCGGCATCGGCAGGGGCAGGCAAGGCAAACCGGGACACCGTCCTGGATCTGGCGTTGCCCCCACGCTCGGCGCTGCTGGACGTCCAGGTGAGCCCGAATGACGGCGGACGCTTCCAACCCATCAGCGCACTGCCCATGCAAGGCGCGCGTGACGCCTATTTGGAATCGCTGCGCGGCATGGGTGTCCGCGCCACCGAGGTGCCCTTCGAGGACGAAGCTCTCTTCCGAATCCGCGTCGCGTGTCGATCAAGAACAACCAGCAATAACATAACGATAAAGTATGATTTCTCTGCGTTACTTGAGGTCTCCGGAAGCAGTGCGCGCCTCGCCTTTCCCGCCGCTCCCGAGCTGAGCCCTCCCCTCACGCGCGTCGATGTCCAGGTGCAACCCGCGATCGGGATCCGCGAGATCACAATCGGGGGAGCGCCACATCAACTGCGCGCGGGGGCGGCACCGATCGCGTCCGACACGGTGTCGACGCGAACCCGCTGGCTGGTCTCTTTCGGCCTTCCGCGCGAACGTGTCGAACGCGCCGATTCGTCTCGCGCCACCGCACTGGCGTCGGCAGCTCCCGCCGTGAAGGGCCGCGACGAATCCGCGATCCTGGCGTACGCGGTCGGCGCGCCATCTGGACCGCCTCAGGCGCTTCCCGAACGCGTCCTGTTCCTGATGGATCGATCTCGAAGCGTGGGCGCCGGTGGCCTAGAGGCCGAGAGAAACCTGGTGCGACGGCTGCTGGAGCAACTGCCGCCGTCCACGCGATTCGACGCTCTGTTTTTCGATCGGACTCAAAAACGCCTGTTCCCCGTGGCGCGCACCGCCACCCGCGAAGCGATCGCCGCGCTTGAGGAAGAGATGCTTCCCGCGCGCATGGCCAACGGAACCGACCTGCCGGCGGCGTTGCGCGCGGCCGGTGATCTGATCAGGCGCGAGGCCAGCGCGTTTTCACCAAAGGCGTTGTTGGTTCTGGTATCCGATGGCGCGATCGGGCGGCCCGCGTTTGGGTCCGGCACGCTTGAACTGCTGGGGCCCCTGCCCGGCGTCGAACTGCTGACCGCCGCGATCTCGGTTCGGGCCAACGATGACGAACCGGTTCCGCCTGACGAACGCCGGACTTTGCGAACGGTGGCGGCCGCATCCTCCCTGGGCGGAATAGAGAGATTCGTCCGCACCGGAGAAATCGGCGACGCGGTTCCGCTGATACTGGACGACCTGCGCGCGGGGGGCGACGTCTACGCGGTTGAGATCGGGACCGCGGGCGCGGCAACGGGCGCGGGCGCGGGCGCGGCAACGGGACGCGCGATCAACGTCGCGGAGGTGATCTCACCCGGCGGTGGTGTCTCGGGGGTCGTGGCCACGCCGTCGGATCCTTCCCGAACGCGGGCACTGACGCTGACCTACCATCGCGCGCGGCGTGGCGTGTCGCCTCTGCGCCCGATCAAGGTTGACCGGCGCTGGCTGGCTCCGCTTTTGGCGCCCCCGTCGGCCGAGGCGAGGCTGCTGGTGGGACCCGCGATCACGGCTTTCGTTGAACCCGTCGTGCGGCCTGCCCCCGCGGCCCCCCCGAAAGACACCGGACCGCGCGGCTATCTGGAGCGCAGCGTGGTCCGGGACGCGCTGTCGTTGGCATTCACGCCACGGGCACGCGCCTGCTACCTGAACCGATCGGCCCGAACCCCCGCCGATCGCGATCTGACCGGACGGGTTCGTCTGGCGTTGGATCTCCTGCGGGGCGAGGTCGGCGGGGCGCGGATCGAGACATCCACGTTGGCGCACCCATTGATCGAAAACTGCCTGCGCGAGGCGGCGTTCGCGCTGGAAATTCCGCGCGCCTTTCGGAACGACGAAAACGTCACAGCCGTACTGAATCTGGTCTTCCGACCCCGCAACCCGGAGCGGCGAGATCCGTCCGTGGGAAATTCAAGCATCAACAACGAGATAGACATGCTTATTGAAGCTGCGCTTAAAGAAAATGCGGTGCCGGTCACTGTTCCGGACGCGGGCCAGGGACCGAAGCAGTAGCCATCGACCTTTCATGCGAATCGGAGCCGCCGTGCTGGGATCGGCTGGTCCAGGACGCCCACCTCATCGCCAATCCGCAGACCTTCCATGCGTCGAAGGCATGACATCCTCGCCGACACCAACCAGCCAGTCAGAGGACGTCGAACATCGTCTTCGGTTTTCCGAGGCGATGATTAAACCGTCCCCCATCGAGTGTGACTGTTCCTTCTGTCAGAAACTGTTCCACTAAGAAACCGGTGTTGCGAATCTCGATACTTGGAAAGAACCGGCGGAACATCGCCTCGATCCTTGCACCGACGGGATCCGGTCCAACCACGATATCGACATGCTCAAGGTGGCGGCCGGCCCGATCCTCGGTGAGGGTGCCCAGAATCCAAGAACTGATTGACGGATCGGTTGGAGGGAACGAATAGCCAAGAACAACGAGCCGCTTGGCAGTGATGAGGGGGACCGATTGGGAGCTGAACCGTGGTTGGTACGACCTTCGCGCGATGCGCGCCTTGGATGGACCGGGCATGGCGATTGTTCCAATCCCCTGGTCGCTCCCTATCTTGGTGGCCAGACGTCGTGGGACCGGGACCGAGCCGTGAAGCTTGAAGACGGCGACTTCCTTCGGAACCCGCTTTTTGAGTTTTTCGACAACCAGATCGTAGTTGAAACTCACGATCGAATCAGCCTTTGTCAGCGCCGCCCACCATGCGATGTAGGGGTTCCAGGCTTCCGGGAGGTTACCCATTCGTGCGTCGAACTCGATCAACGTAGAACGATGTTGCAATGGCGACAAATTGCGACAGTCCTCGCCACCACGCATCCACGTCGACGGCCCCTATTTTTGATCCAAAGGTGGTCCTGATGACCTCTCTGCTCAGTTCATCGGTCCGGGCTTCGTCAAGCAGCGCTAGGCAGGTTTCAGCGTCACTCCAAAGCCCGGCGTTCAGGCCCGCCACGAACGTGTTGCGGGCGTTTGCGAGGGCAGATGGGGGCTGAATCCCTTTCCAATTGAGCCAGGCATTGACCCATCGATCGATGTCGGGACCAAAAAGATCAGCAAACAGAGGGCCTCCCAGAGGTTTACTGAAGCCCGCGCCAAGGAGCCAAACCACGGCCGCTTGGTGACTCGTCGTCGACATGAGAACCGTGTCAGCGTGAAGTACCAAAAAGACGCTCGATCAGGTCGCCCCGGTTGATTCCGAAATGGTCGGCGACATCGCTGAGAATCGCCGAAAGGGTACCGAGGCGCAGGTCGCTGTGTCGTGGCACCGTTACATGGTGCTCGCCGTGTCGGCTGGTCGTGATTCGCACATGACTACCAGCCTGCCGCGTCACCGTGTAGCCAAGAACAGCCAGGGCTTGTACGAGATCTGGTCCCGAGAGGTCCCGGGGAATCCTCATACCGCGAGCAGTTCCTCTCGGACGAAATGCAACCGGACGACCTTCGGAGCCTGGCCTTCCTCGAAATGGCACTGAATCGCTTCCCGAATGGCCGCGTGCAGATCGGGCAAGGTGTCGGCTTCGGTGAAGATAGAAGCGCCCAGCGCCCGAGCCGTAAAGCCGCCTTCGACGGCTTCCTCCACAAGAAAGATGAGCTCGCTCATTTGTCGTCAAGAATAGATCGGTCGGGCCAAGTGTGCACCGATGATTGCCGCCGGTGCGCCTCGCGGAAATTCTACCGCCGCTAGCGCCGCTGCCAGCCGCCGTGGTGCCATTTCCAGTGTTTGCCGTGGCGCTCCCAACGGCCCTGGCGCCATTTTTCGCGGGGCCGCTCACCCTCCCATCGGCCGCCGACCCAGACGTACCCGCCACCGCGCCATTCGTGATAACCGGGGATCCAGATGAAGCCCGGGCGAACCTCCACCACCGGCTCGGGCGGCGGAGGGGGCGGCGCGACGACCGGCGCCACCTCGACCCCGATCCACGCACCGGGCAACGAGACGAAGACACCGCCCTGAAGTTCCCATCGCGGTTCGCTCCAAACGAACCCCGGGCGATCGGCCTCGTAGCGGCCGCGAACCCAGACGTAACGATCCCCGCGCCAATCGTGGTAGCCGGGAGACCAGACGAAACCAGGGCGCAGTCTATACCGCTCGACCACAGGAGGCGGCGGCGCGAAGTGAGGGCGACCATGATGCTCGGGGCGGGAGACGGGTGGAGGCGCGCCACGAACACCCGGCGCCATCATCGGCGCTGGTGCGCGGAGGCCACCACCAGGCGCCATCATCGCCGCTGGTCCCCGGAGGCCACCGCCGGGCGCCATCATCGGGCGTGGCATCGGCGCCGCACGCATCATCGGCGCCACCGGAGCCATCGGCGAGGGAACCCCGTCGCGACGTTCCTCTCGACGATCCTGTTTGTCGTCGCGACGTTCCTCGCGGCGTTCCTGTTCCTGTCCTCGGCCGTCGTGCGGGCGGGACATCGCCGGCCCGGCCAACAGGAGGCCCCCGGCCGACAACGCGAGCATCAGCGGTAGCTCGACGTCGCCCTGTGTTTGGGGTGCTCGTTAGGGACGGGAGGCGATCGCTCGTTGGTGGCGAGAGAGGCGTTCCGTGTAGGTGCTTTCCAAGGCCTGCAACGTTCGCAAGTAGGCGGGATCGGCGCGACCGCGCCCCGACTTCGCGTCCGCGAGCGCTTTTCGAACCGCGTCGAGACCCCGCTCCTCGCCGGCTACCATCGCTTTGAAGTAGACCTCCCGCGCCGGCAGTCCTGGCGCCGGCGGTTCGGGCTCGGGAGGGAGCACGGTGGCCGGCCTTGGTGAGGCGGGAACTGGCAGGTCCGAGGCGCGCGCGAGCGCGCCCTGCGGCGCGATCGGTACGGATGCGGGTTTCGAGCGAAACACCATCCAAGTTCCCATCCCGATGAGTCCCATCGTGATGGCCGTGACGACCATGGTGGACCGCCTCACTGCGTCGCCGTCTGGCACAGGTTGAACGTGTCGGTCCCCGCCCCGCCGATACAGACGTCGTGCAGTCCGCCGCCGTCGAGCGCGTCGTTCCCCGATCCGCCCTCCAGGCGATCGTCGCCGTCGTCACCGAAGAGCTGATCGTTGTCGTTCTCGCCGAAGAGCTGGTCTTGCCCCTGGCCTCCGCGAATCACATCGTCGTTGTCGCCGCCCCAACAGAAGTCGTCCCCACCTCCACCATCGATCACATCGTTGCCAGTGCCACCCCGGATTTGGTCCTGGCCGTTCCCGCCGTAGATTCGATCCACGCCGCTGCCGCCGTCGATGATGTCGTTGCCCTCGCCGCCCGAGATGTAGTCGTTGCCCCCGAGGCCGTTAATAGTGTCCTGGGCACCGCGACCGAGGATGCAGTCGCTTCCACTGGTGCCGTTCAACGTATCGTTGTTCGACGTCCCAAGCTTGATGGTCGTGCCCGTAGGGCAGCAGGACGAGTCATCCGAGAGGACCGCGGTCACGTGGCGAGTTGCAGGCCGTGATCGTGATGTCGGGCGGCACGACCAGCACCGGCGGCGTGATGTCGACGACGGTGATCTGGACGGTGTCGTTCGCCGAGCCGCCCGCCGTGCTGGTGACCGCGACTGATGCTGTTTTGGTTCCAAGTGGGAAGCTGGCTGTCGGCACTGCAATCGCGGGGTTGGAGAATGTGATACCCGGCGCCGTCCACGAGAATGTAATCGGGGCACCGCTGGTGTCGTGGGACGCACTCGCATCTAGCTGCGCCGTGGCCCGGCCCGCGGCCATGCACTGCAGGATCTGGTCCGGTCCCGCATCCGCGACAATGCAGCTCTGTGCCGGAACGTCGATGCGCACGGGTTCGCTCAAGTTGCCCGCCGCGTCCCGGACCTGGACCAGGATCACGCATTCGCCACGGTGAAGTTGCGTACCCGCGTTACCAGGGGTGCCGGTTCACGCGCCGCGGGATTGACCATGACCTACAAACTGCTCAAAGCTGCCGAGGCAACCTGGCGTCGCCTCGATGCTCACGCGCTCATACCTCTCGTGCGCGCCGGCGTTCGCTTCACCGAC
>JANOJB010000068.1:0-30624 GCA_031407985.1 Pseudomonadota bacterium
TTCCTTGACCAACTGGCCGCGCAACTCGTTGTCGATCCGCTGTCGGTCCGCGTCCTGCAACCTCTGCCGGAGCTTGTCCTTCAATCCCTCCAGGGTCTCCGCCTCACCGGTGTCCTTCGCGAACTCGTCATCTAGCGCGCGTTGTTTTTTCTCGCGCGCGTCTTTGACGGTCACCTTCAAAAGGACATCTCGACCGGCCAGTTCCTTCTGAGGGAGGTCCTGGGGAAGCTGGTACTTGACCTCCACCTCGGATGCATCCAGCGCGATTCCGTGCAGCCGCTCGGCCAGCCCCGGCAAGGGCCCACCGGTCTTGTCTTCCAGATCAACACCAACGCTGTTCCGTTTCACCTTGTTGTCACCCACGCGTCCATGCACTTCGATCATCAGCATGTCGGTTGGCGCGGCCACGGTTCGTCCCTCGATGGGCTTGTATTCGGTCAGCCTCTTGCGGTACGCCTCCAGAGCTTTTTGGACCTCCTCTTCATCGACGTGGACGGGGCGTCTTTTAACGTCGACACCGGAGTAATTCTTGGGGACAACCTGTGACCGCACCTCGACCTTCGCGGTAAACCTGAAGGGCGCGCCGACCTTGATCTCGTACTGATCGACCTCCAGCGGCGCGACCGGCTGAATCTGCTGATCGACAATCGCCTGGTTGATGGTCGATTCGACCAATTCCTTGGCTACGTCGTGTTCGACCTGTTGGTGATAAAGCTTCTCGACCAGGGCACGCGGAACCTTCCCGGGCCTAAATCCCTTCAGACGGACCTCGCGACGCAGGTCGTTGTATGCCTTGTCGAGTTTGGGCGCGACGTCGGGCCATGGGACCTCGAAGTCGACGCGTTTTTCCACGGGAGAAATGTCTTCGATAGTGATTTGCATCGGAACCGGCGTACGTCTACCCCTGGTGGGGCACACAGGCAAGCGCTGATGCCCAATCAACGCCGACCGGCGGGCCCGTCACCAACCGGACCTAGCGCCATGCAGACATCTGGTGTGGGAGGCATTCCCTCCGCGCAAACAGATCGGGGCGGAAATCAGTCTGGACCTTCCTTGCCGATTGCAGTTGATCTCCCGGGGGGTTGTCGGTCAGCATAGGGCCCCCTTCGGGTTTTGATCATGGGTTCCCTCGGATTCACTTTGGCCGATCGCCTCGGCGCGATATCGGTTCCATGCTCGGTTTCGGGTTGTTCCCGAACCTGGCTCCAGATGACTGGCAAGGGCGCCAAGCTGGGCGGTCGGATCGCTGGTAACGACAGCGATCCGTCGTCCAAGATGTGTGAGCCCTGCGGGGAAAAATTCCGCACGCTGTCCGATGCGCAGCGACCGTGTGATCGTCCCGGGTGTTCATCCACTTGGACATGGAATGTTCAAGCACAACTTGAAGCCTTTGCCACGCGTCGACAGCCGCCGCAACACCTGTGCGCGGAGGACGAGAGCAAGCTGGGCGCGCTTGCCGAACGGCAGATTCCCTGCTCGGTTCCCGGATGTACCCGGACGTGGGTCCTCACGCGCCGCGCGCAGTTGATCGCGGGTGCGCCCGACATCGAGCCGACGTTGCCGCCGACGATGTGCGGACCCTGTGGCAACGTCTACGGCAAGATCGCGGACCGGCCCGTAACCTGCGGCATTCGTGGCTGCAAGAAGAAATGGTCCTGGACCCGGGACGAGCAGATTCAGGACTACGCCGCGGGCGAGTCCAACGAGCCACCGCGCAGATTGTGCGATTCGTGCAAGCTGACGTTTGGAGCAGTCGCGAATCGAGATGTCCGCTGCCGCACCTCCGGCTGCAAGAACACCTGGACTTGGCCACGGGAAGGCCAACTGGACGCCGCGATCGCGGATAAGCCGTTGCCCAAGGCACCCCACCGCATGTGCCAGAGGTGTATCGACCTGTACTCCGGCCTCAAGGACGTGGAACGTCCTTGCCGTCGGGCAAGCTGCAAGCGAACCTGGACCGACAAGCGAGGGGCCCAGTTGGCGCGCGCGGTTCGGGGCAAAACCGGCGATCCCTATCCTCACTATTGCGTTGAATGCGAAAAGGAGATGGGGGATCTGGAAGAGCAGCACGTCCCCTGCAAGACGGAACACTGTCCTGGAACCTGGACTTGGACGGCGGCGCAGCAACTGGCGGCCGGGGTCAGACCGATCCCGAAGGCCGAGGTGAATGGCCACGCACAGCTCGCGGGTGACGATTCATCGCGGTCAGGGGAGACGGAGGGTGTTGCACGAGCCGGCGTTTCGGCAGCTCTGGACGGGACAGCCACCCCGAGCCCAACAGGCACACCTCGCGGCGGAAAATCCAACGCGCCTGCGGGGCCCGATCGCGGACAAAGGCGCCGGAAACGAAAACGAGAAATTCGCCCACCAGAGCGGCGCTGCGACGACTGCCTTGCGTTCTTGACCGACCGAAAGACGAAGGAAGTCCCCTGTTCCGGGTGCAAGACACCCATTCACTGGCCCCCCGAAAGCCAGCTTCAGACCCACCTCGGAAACTGGGCCGAACCGTCTTTGTGCGGCGCGTGCAAACGCGACCTGACCGAAGCGGCGCGCGTGGCGGAGCGAGAGGCGCTGAGGCACGGTGGTCACCTGATTCCAGTGGGCGCCGCCGCGGTGGCCCCCGGGGGCTCCCCGGACGCGGCTGGCGATCCCCCGCCCGAAGCGACGGAGACGACGCCGGCCGAAATCCCTGCTGCGTCCACCAGCAGCACCGACGCCCAAACGTAAGGTCAGCTGGGGCCGGCCGCCTCGGCCGCGAGCCGGCGCGCAAGAGGATAGTCCGCCGGAAGGAGTTCCAACCCGGGAAGGTCGACGGGCGCTATCCACGCGATCTCCGCGACCGCTACAGGTTGCGGCGCTCCGCCGATGACGTGGCATGAGTAAACCAGCATGACCAGGTCAAACGCCGGATAGGCGTGGAACACAACCTCATAGATACGGCCAACCTCGACATCGCAGCCCAGCTCCTCCTTCACCTCGCGCGCTAGCGCTACGGCCGGCGCCTCGCCGGGTTCCACCTTGCCTCCGGGAAACTCCCAAAGCAGCGGCATCGCCTGATCCGCCCTGCGGCGCGAGACCAATACACACCCATCATGGCGAATCAGCGCGGCGACCACCAGAGTTCGGGAACGCGGGGGAATCGGCACGCCTCAAGCCTACCCTCAACGACCAGGCTTTGTGGAGCCGCTTTCCGCCAACCCGCGGGTCGGCTCACCAATCTTCTTTTCAATGACGGCGAGAAGTTCTTCGATCCGGAACGGTTTGCCGAGACAGGTGATGGCCTGTTCCAAGAAGCGTTTGGCTTCGACGGAAAAAGCTCCCCCGGTCACGAAGACGAACCTCTCCCCAATCTCGGGATGCAGGACTTTGACAGCGGAATACAGCTCCATTCCCGACATCTCCGGCATCTGTAGGTCGCACAGAACCATGTCAAAGTTCTTGTCCTTCTCGAGAATCAACAGGGCATCCCTGCCGCCCAGGGCCGTGACGACGTCGTGTACGTCCGCCAGCATGCGCCGGTAGGCCTTCAGCAGCAGCGCCTCGTCGTCCACCGCCAGGATGCGACAGCGCCGATACGAGGGGGAAACAAGCACACCAGCTGTTGCCGCCCTGGCCGTGGCGGCCGCGGCCGTGGCCGTGGCCGCGAACTCCGACGGCAACCGCACGCGAAACGTACTTCCCTGCCCTGTCTGCGTATCGACCGTGATCTCCCCGCCCAGCGACCGCGCGATCCCCTGCGAAATCGGCAACCCAAGTCCGGTACCGACGCCGCGCGGTTTGGTCGTGAAAAACGAGTCGAAGATGCGCGGGAGCAACCCGGAGGGGATACCCGGCCCGTTGTCACCGACCTCGAAAACCACATCCTCGTCGCTGTCGAACGTGCGCACGACAATGCGGTTGCGCTTGACATCGGCCTCATTCAGGGCCTGAGCAGCGTTCATGATCAGGTTCAAGAACACCTGACCCAGGCGCGCGGGGCTGGTGCGAATGAGCCGCGTGGCCCGCAGATCCTGATCGACGGTCGCCCGGTGGCGCAGCTCGTTCTTGAGTAGGTTTAGGGTCGAATGAACGACGCCATTCACATCGGTCATCTTTTGCTTGTCGTCGTCGACGTGAGAAAACGAAGACAGGTCCCGAACGATGCGCTGAATACGCGCCATCCCCTCCTTGGATTCCTGAAGGATCGACATCACCTCGAACAACGTCGCCTGGAGTTCGGACCGCATCGCTCCCTCGGTGACCATCTGGACCTTCTCCTCAACCGATCTCATCTGCGCGGACAGCGACTCGATGTTCCCCAACACGAAAGCGGCCGGGTTGTTGATTTCGTGGGCGACGCCAGCCGCCAGCATCCCAATTGACGCCAATTTCTCAGCCTGCAACCGCCGCATCTCACCGTCACGCTCCTCCGTCACGTCACGAACGTACAAGAGCACGCGGCGTCCACTCACCGGATAGGCCCGACCAACGAACGCCCGACCCCCGTCGGAAAATGCCCGGTCGCACGTGCCGGCATGCGCCAGCGCATCGCCGGCTAGGGCCAAAAAGTCGCGCGCCAACGCCGTTTCGTTCAAGCGCCGTCCGGCCGCGTTCGCTACCAACACCTGACCGGGAGCGTCCAACAACAGCAGTGCCTCGTCGAATACATCGAAGGTCTCACGGAGGTTGTCCCGCTCGGCCCGTAGCTCGTCGGCCAGATGCTCGGCCGTGTGGGTTCGTTCGCGAACTCGCGTCTGAAGCTCCAGGTTGTGGTGTTGCACCTCATCGGAGAGCGCCTTCACCCGTAGCGCCGCCTTGATCCGTGCCACCAATTCCTGGTTGCTGACCGGCTGGACGATGAAGTCATCCGCCCCCAATTCCAACCCCTTGAGGCGGCTCTCGACCTGGTACTGGGTTGCGGTGAGGAAGAGGACAGGTAGGCGCCGTGTCCGTGCGTCGGCTCGCAGCCGCCGGCAGACCTCGAAGCCATTCATCCCTGGCATTTGCACGTCCAGAAGGACCAAGTCATATTCCGTGTCGCCCACGCGGGCGAGTGCGGATAGACCGTCGCGCTCTTCGTCGACGACGTGACTGGTCAGCTTTTGGATGGTTTCGACAACAGCGAATCGGCTGTCGTCGTTGTCATCGACCAGTAGTATTCGTCCCATATCGCTCGTCTCGGGACCAATGTCCCGCACGGACACCCGCATCGGTTGTTTCCCCGGCTTGCGTCGAACCGTCCAAATCGCCAGCGCGATCGCCACCGAGGGCGGGTGTGAGCTTGTCCATTCCGCGATGCCCGTTATCTCCTCGCGGCACCGTGAAGGTGAACCGCGACCCGACCCCCTCGGTGCTCTCGACGGAGATCTCCCCCCCCATCAGGTGTACAAAGCGGCTGGCGATCGCCAAACCCAACCCCGCACCTTGTCTGCGGCGCGCATCCATCGCATCCGCCTGAAAAAAGTCCTCGAACAGATGGGATCGCGCCGCCTCGGGGATTCCAACGCCCGTGTCGGAGACGTGAACGGCGACGACCGCCTCCCGCACCTCGGCGGACAACACAACCTGCCCGCGATCCGTAAACTTGATCGCGTTTCCGATCAGATTCGTCAGGATCTGGCGCAAGCGATCAGGATCGCAACGCACCGCCGGTAGATCATCTACGGCCGTGACACAGAGAACGATCCTCTTGACCTCGGCCAGGGCAGCCAGGGCGGAGACGGTCGCACGCAACTGGTCACCGAGATCCAGTGTTCTAATCTCGACATCGATGTGGCCACCTTCCATCCGAGACAGGTCCAGCACGTCGCTGACCAGGATCATCAGATTGCGCCCGTTCCGCTCGATCACCTCGACGTATCGTTGTTGTTCGGGGTTGAGTCTCCCGGCCATTCCATCCCGTAGGAGTTGCGACAAGGCCAGTATCGAGTTCAACGGCGTGCGAATCTCATGGGAGACCCGCATCCAGACACCCATGGGCCCCTGCGGACCCTTGGACTCGCCCAGCCCAACCGGAGAGGCGCCTATGTGCCCCGATCCCTCACCATCCGTATTACCTAGGCTCAGCTTAAGAAGGTCCCCAGCCAAGAAATGCTCCTCTGCGCCCTCTCTCTGTGGCAATCGGAGGCTAGCGCCCGGAGATCATCTGTCTTTGGGTACCAAAAATCAAGTCTCTCGCGCTGTGGTCGATGGCGTCCGATCGAGAAGACGGACCTTGAGTCTCGCACTACACAGACCACCGCACCCCAAGACCCTCACTCAGCCGACGGCTGCGACGGTTGAAACGTTCAACCGATGCAATAGGTGTCAATGCAATAGGTCGGCCAGCGCCGGCGTGAGCAGGGGAAACCTGAACTCGTATCCGGCTTCGAGCGCGCGGATCGGCGAAACCCTCTGGCTGGACAGCAAGAGTTCTTCGGCCATCTCGCCCAGCGCCAGCTTGAGCGCGAACGAGGGAACTCCGAGAACGACGGGCCGACCGAGTGCCTGCCCGAGTCCCCTGGTGAATTCGGCGTTCGTGACGGGCTCCGGGGCAACGCTGTTGACGGGACCGCGCAGGGTGTCTCGGGTCGCGGCGTGCATCAGGAGTCCGATGGAGTCCATCACATGAATCCAGGGAAAATACTGGCGCCCGTTGCCCATGCGTCCACCGACTCCCCAACGAAAGGGCGTCAAAATTCGTGGCAGCATTCCCCCATCGCGGCCCAGGACAACCCCCGATCGCAACAGAACCGTGCGTACACCAAGCGCCTCGGCGCCCAGCGCGGCCGCTTCCCATTCCTGGCTCAGGTGGGCAAGAAATCCCGTGCCTCCCGCGGAGTTTTCGGTCAGTACCTCGTCGTCGCGGTTGCCGTAGAAACCCGATCCAACGCCAGAGATCATCACGCGTGGCCGGGTCGCCAACCCCTGCATGCGCTCGACTAGAGCCCGCGTGGGCAACACACGGCTGTCACGAAAGCGTTGCTTTCTCTCCTGTGTCCACCGCCGATCGATCGATTCACCGATCAGGTTGACGACTATATCTACACCGTCAAACGCGCCTTCGGGAGGCAACCCGACTGTCCCATTCCATTCGAAGGCTCGTGCGCCTGGTAGCGTTGCTGTCGCGCGTTTGACGTCGCGGGCCAGGACAGTCCCGTCATGGCCCGCCTCTCGCAAGGCGGTCCACAGGTGCCGGCCCAAGAATCCCGTTGCGCCCGCGATCAGAAACCGCATCTGTTTGACTCGTCGGGCCGCCCCAGCGCCCTGGCTTCGTCCCCGAAATGGAATCGTCGGTGCACCTTTTGGGGCTGTGCCGCGGCCGATGGATCGGCGATCCCGTCAGCAAGTTCGAGCGGCAGGCTCGCCACCTCGGCGTCGCCCCGCGGACGTGTACCCGCCTCGCAAGGAACACAACTCTTCTCCCTCAGATTCATGTGGGCTCCTGTAGGCGCTCGGAAAACTTCCAACAAATTCTGTTTGGAATGGGCACTTGAACCGGCAGCGGTGCTTTGACAGGGTGTGTAGCCGATGTCGACCGCCATGACCAATGGAATCTTGGTTACCGTCAAGAGTGAATACATCCCAGAGCGATCGTCGCTGTCCGGACGTCAGTTCGCTTTCGCCTATACCGTCCGCATCTCCAACCAGGGGGACATCACCACCCGCCTGGAATCGCGACATTGGATCATCACCGACGCCGGCGGGCACGTCGAGGAAGTGCGCGGTCCCGGGGTGGTTGGGGTTCAGCCGAGGCTGAAACCAGGAGAAACCTTCGAATACAGCAGTTGGTGCGTGCTGGGTACGCCCTCCGGCGAGATGCGCGGGACCTACCAGATGGTTACTGACGCTGGCGGGACATTCGACGCTGACATCGCGCCGTTTCGGCTGGCACTTCCGCAAACCCTCAACTGAATCTTGAAAAAGCGGAAACCAGAGCCACTTCTCGGGATCGACTGGTGGCTTCGCATTTCAAAATGGGAACACACCGGCGACCGATGCACACCAAGATCGCAGGGCCCAGGCCAAGCGTCAACCGCGAGTTGGTGGTCCTATCGATCTCCGATGGTCGCTGTCCCCGGTTGTGCCGATCGCGCGTCAGGCGCGCCGAACATCCAAGGTAGAAGATCCGGATCGGCGTAAGCGGGCTTCCACGAGAAGTGCCCGTGGCGCTGCGACGCGGGGTATTCGGTGTAGCGGGGCTGCCCGCCGAGCGAGCGCAGCGCGGTTATCATGTCGCGGCTGCGGCCGACCGGGACTGTTGGATCGTCGGCGGCATGAAACGCCCAGATGGGAATACGGAGGATCGGCGCCACGGTCATTTCATCGTAGCCGCCACACACGATCACGGCAGCCTTCCACTTCCTCGGATGCCGGACGGCAGCGTCCCAAGCTCCGAAACCTCCCATCGACATCCCAGTCACAAACAGGCGCTGGGCATCGATGGCGGGTATTTCGGCACGAAGTTGATCGACCAACTCCATCGCGGCGGCCATGGGCCATGTGGGCGTGGCGGGTCGCTTTCCTTTCCCGGTTGGCGTGGCCCAGGGCATGTCGACCCACTGCTGCTTGGGGGGACACTGGGGCACCAACATGAAAGCGGGCCAGCGCGCCTGATTCTCGGGTTGAACAAATACCAGCGGCGCGGACTGATCGGTGATCTGCTTGACGTTGTCGGTGCCACGACCGCCGGAGCCATGAAGGAAGACGACCAACGGATAGGTCTTGTTCGGGTCATACCCGCGCGGAATGAACAGGCGATAGGGCAGCGTATGACCGCGACCGTCGTCGTAGGTGCGCGCCACAAAATCGTTGACCGAAGCGCGAGGCGATGTGCCCGCGACGGGCGGCGCGGGCGTGGTGGATAGAGCCGATTCCGCAGGTCTGGTGGGTACGGCAGATGGCGGGGAACCGACGGTGGATGACGGCCGTTCGGGAGTCCCGTGTCCAGCGGGCACGGCGGGAGCCGCGAAACATGCAAGCATCAGCGCCTTCAACAGCGACACCGCGGTCGTGAACCTCATCGCTTATGTGGATTGTATCCCATTGAAAACTACCCCTGGGCACCATCTGTTCACGATTCGTGGCCTTCGGACGCGCCCAAGGGTCCCAGGAAGACCCGAAGCGTCCGAATCAACTCGTCAGCAGGCACGCGACGCGCGACCGCGACCAGGGCGCCAGTCGGAGACAAAAAACGAACCAACCGCCCTTCTTCATCCAACCCCATCGCCGGTGCCCCGACCTGTTCCCACGAAATTCTCTGACCGTGGACCAATGTGCGTTCCTGATCTTCGGAGATCGAAATACTGGACAGGTGGGCCAGCGCATCGACAAGCGACACGATCGGAAGGGATGGCAAGGCAAGCGTATCGGGGCCGATCGCGTTGTGCAGGCCGAACGGCCCTGAACGGGTCCGACGCAACGCCGACAGGTGAGCACCGGTTCCAAGCGCGCGCCCAAGATCGTAAGCCAACGACCGAACGTAGGTGCCCTTCGAGCATCGAAGAAAGATCCGCGCCTCGGGACCCGAGGTCTCCTCTGGCATAAAACCATCCAACGCGGTCGATGCCACGGCGAGCCCGGGCCCGAAGGCACGCAATTCAAGCGCGTGAACGTGAATCGTTCGCGAGGGACGATCGACGGTTTGGCCGGCCCGAGCGTATTCGTACAGGGGGCGCCCCGCCCGCTTCAGCGCCGAATACATCGGCGGAACCTGTTGCTGCTCTCCCAGGAAGCCTTCGAGTGCTTGCCTGACGGCGTCGGCGCCAAGGCGATCCGTCGGATACCGCGCCGTCACCACCCCCCCCACGTCGCCGGTATCGGTCTCCGCTCCGAATCGAATCGTGGCCTCGTACTCCTTATCGGCGTCCAGCAGAAACTGCGCCAGTTTGGTCGCTTCGCCAAAACAGATGGGCAGAACGCCGGATGCCAGGGGATCCAGCGTCCCTCCGTGTCCCACCTTACGCGCGCCGGTTGCCCGCCGTGCCTGTCGGACGATGTCGAAGGACGTCGGTCCTACCGGCTTGTCGATCACCACGACGCCGTGAATCGGTTCCGTCATTTTTCTGGAGCAACGCCGTCGGCGTGGCTACCGGCGGTGCCGCCGGCCTCACCATCGCCTCCATCGCCTCCAGCGTCGCCAGCGACGACGGTTGCGGCTGTCGAACCGTCGGCCCCCGACGGCGGCGCGGCGGCGGACTCCCGCAACAGTCTGTCGACCCGGAATGCATTGTCCAACGTGCGATCGACCTCGAACGCAATCGTCGCGGTCTTTCGCGTCCGCAGCCTGCGGCCCAGTTCACGCTGCAGGTAGGGACACGCCGCCTTCAATCCCTGCCGCACCCGTTCCAGTGCGGCGGCATCCGCTCCAAACACCGTAAAACCCGCGCGCGCCTCGCTCAAATCTCCGGTGACCCGAACCCACGTGATGGTGATGATCCCCACGTCGCGCACGCGCGAATCCCTGATCTCGCCGCGCGCCAGGATCTCTCCCAGCATGGTTTGAACTTCGGCCGCCAGTCGCTCCGTTCGCTGATTCATCCTTAGCCCTTCGCCCTTCGATTAGCCCTTCCAATGTTCGGTTCCCGCTCCGACCCCAAACGCATCGCTGAACGTCTGACACTCGTGCTCGACGTTGGTCACGTCCGCATGCCCTCGAACAAAACGAACCACCTCGTCCAGCGCCGACTCGGTAAACACGCGATCCCCTCCGACAACCACGATTCCAAGCGCGGCCCGTTGCCACAGGTCGTTATCGCCAACCTCCGCGATGGCGGCGTTGAACTTGTCACGCACAAGCGTCTTCACCCGACGCAACACCATTCGTTTCTCTTTCAGGGAATGGCTGGCCGGGAGAAACAAGGTGATGCGCGCAATGCCCACTGTCATGGCAACAAGGTTGATGGCGCTGTCCGGGACCGCCGCGACGGAGAGAATTCACGAGGGAGGAAATCCCTCACGAGAGGTCAACGTTTGGCTGCCTGATCGCCGGGGATATCCAAGGTGGCCGCGATACTCTCGATCTCGAACGATTCGATGATGTCGCCTTCGCGCAAGTCCGCGTAACCATCGATGCTGACACCGCACTCGTACCCGGCGGCCACTTCGCTGGCGTCGTCCTTGAACCGACGCAATGATCCGACCTTGCCCGTGTACACCACGACCGAGTCGCGGATCAGGCGCACCTGCGACTTGCGCGTGACCTTTCCCTCGATGACGAACGATCCGGCAATCGTCCCAGCCTTGGGAATGGTGAAGACCTTGCGAACCTCCACGCGTCCGGTGATCTTCTCCCTCAAGACCGGCGCCAGCATCCCCACCATGGCCTTCTTGACGTCGTCAATGGCCTCGTAGATCACCTGGTACAGCTTGATCTCCACGCCTTCCTGTTCAGCCAGTTGCTGCGACTTGCCAGCCGGGCGCACGTTGAATCCGATGATGACCGCGGCAGACGCCTTCGCCAATGTCACGTCCGATTCCCTGATGCCGCCCACGCCGGAGGAGATCACGTTCACGCTCACCTCGGGTGTGGTCAGGCCCGACAACGCCGCAGACACCGCCTCGGCGGATCCCTGCACATCGGCCTTGAGCACGATCTTGACCTCGCGCGCCTCGCCCGACTTGATCTTGTCGAGGATGTTCTCCAGGGACACGCGCGCCGGTCCGGTGGTCTCTTTCTTCTTGCGCGTTTCCCGACGGTGCTCGACCAACGACTTGACCGCTTTTTCGTCGGTCACCGCGTTGAACAATTCGCCCGCGTCGGGAACGCCGTCCAGACCCAACAACTCGACGGGCGTCGATGGTCCCGCCTCGCTGATGTTCTGGCCCTTGTCGTTCAACATCGCCCGAATCTTGCCGGACATCTCCCCGGCCACGACCAGATCGCCGAGGCGCAACGTGCCTTCCTCCACCAACAGCGTCGAGATGGGACCCCGCGAACGATCGAGGCGTGCCTCGACGACGTGGCCCTTGGCCGCGCGTTTCGGGTTCGCCTTCAGCTCCAGAACCTCGGCCTGCAGCGCCAGCATCTCGAGCAACTTGTCGATGCCCTGCTTCGTCTTGGCCGAAACGTTCACGAAAATCGTGTCGCCGCCCCATTCTTCTGAGACGAGTTGGTGCTCGGACAACTTGTTCCGGATGGCATCCGGATTGGCGCCCGGTTTATCGATCTTGTTGATCGCCACCAAGATCGGAACCTTGGCTTCCTTGGCGTGTTTGATCGCTTCGATCGTTTGCGGCATCGGTCCGTCGTCGGCCGCGACGACCAAGACCACGATGTCGGTCATCTGTGCGCCTCGGGCGCGCATCGCGGTAAAGGCAGCGTGACCGGGCGTATCCAGGAACACCACGTCGCCCCGGTCCGAATGAACCTTGTAGGCGCCGATGTGCTGAGTGATACCGCCCGCCTCGCCGCCAGCCACGTTGGCCTTACGAATGGCGTCGAGCAGCGACGTCTTGCCGTGATCAACGTGGCCCATGATGGTGACCACGGGCGCGCGCGTCACCATATCCTCGGGGACGTCGTCGGCCTGCGATTCGACCAAGACCTCGTCCTCGTTGAACGACGTCGATTCGATCTGAAAGCCCAACTCGTTCGCGATCAGGGTCGCGGTATCGTGGTCGATGTCGTGGTTGATGTTCACACCCATCATGCCCAGCGCCCACAGCCGCTTGATGATCTCCTTACCCTTGATGCCCATCTTCTGGGCGAACTCGGACACTTGGATGGTGTCTCCCATCCGAACCACGCGTTTGTGCTCGGCGGGCGTCGTGATCTCGGTCTTCTTCGACTTCTTGCCGGCAGCGGCCACCCTCTTCTTGGGCGCCCAGGGCCCCGGCTGTCCCGGCCTCTGCCCGCCGGGTCCCGTGCCACCGAGAGGCCGGCCGAAACGGTCGCGCCCAACAGGCGCCCGCCCCATCCGTCTCAGCTCTTCATCGCGATCCTTGATCTCGATCTTCGGAACCCCGGGAACGGGACGTCCGGGAAGCTGAATGAACTGCCCCGTGGCCGCGGAACCAGTCACCACGGGTTGCACGATCTGTCGGGGCGCCGGAAGCAGGGGTGCCACTTCCTTCGTCGCGACCTTCGCGGGCGCCGCCACTGACGACGCCGAGGTGGATCCGGCCGCCGCGGAGGCGGCATCGGCCCTCACAGATTCCGCGTCGGACGGTGCCACGAGGGGAGCAGGAACGGAGAGGGCCGGTCCAGCAGAAGTGGTCTGCGGCTCGGATGGCTCTGCTGTCACTCTGGACGTCGAATGGACAGGCGCCACCTCCGCCTCGGTCGTCGGGACATGTGGCGCTGCCACGCTTTGGGCATGCGATGCCGGAGCCGGAACAGCGACCTCCAGATCCCGCGCCGGCGCGGGTGCCGGTGCCACCGGCGCCTCGGACGGTACCTTCACCTGGATGGTAGGCGTCGCCTTGCGGGATACCGGCGGAGCCACGGATGCAACAACGGGCAACGCCGCCACAACCGGGGGTGGTGGAACCTTCGATCGTCTGCGAATAACCGTATCGGTCAGGCGCTCCTCGACCAAGCTTTCGTGCCGCTCGCGCGTGAGCGACCGCCGAACCCGATCCACATCGACGCCTTCGAGATGCGACATATGGTTTGCCGCTTCGATTCCGAGCGCCTGTATCCGGGACACAAGATCCCGGTTCGAAAGGCCCAGCTCCTTGGCCAGTTCGTAGATGCGAAGCCGCGGGCCCGGTGCCGCCGCCTCTGGACCACTGGTTGATTCCGACCTTCGTTCAAATCCGCTTCCGATCATGGCGTCCTACCTGCTCCGAGGCTGTTGCGATACGTAAGCGACTTCAACATCTCTGAACAACGCCCTGACGGCGTCGGTATCAGCGGCATTTCGAGTCTTCGTGCCAGTCTGCTTGCCAATCTTCCCGACATTCTTGCCGGCCGCCCGGTCTTCCCCGGATTCCGGTCGAGGTTCTGGTGCCGCAAGAAAGGCAGGCAGGCGGAATGCCCGCGCGAACGCCCGGCGTTCAAATGCAACCGCCACGCATGCCTCGCGTGGGTGAATGGACGCGCCGCGGCCGGGTTGGCCACCGCGTGGCCCCGGCCGCAAGCGCCCCTCGACCGCCACAAGTCGCACCAAGTCCGTAGCCGGGGCACGACGCCGACAACCAATACACGTGCGAGTGGGAGTCGAGATTGTGGACATGGCTCAAGAACCCTTTCACCAACGGGTTCACGGACCTTCCGGTGGCGAGGATGTCGTTGCGGCGGCATCAGCGGCATCGGCAATCGCCGCCGCAGCCGACAGGGCCGCTTCCTCGGCCTGACGCCGTCGCTCCGCTTCCACGATCCTCGCGGAGGCTATGATTCGCGGGGCCGCCTCGATGGCAAGCCCAGGTACCTCGGCCAGTTCGTCAGGTTTCGCGTGCGACACGTCGGCCGCCGAACGCCAGCCCAGACGAAACAACGCTTCGACCATTTCAGGCGTCATTCCCTCGATCGTGGCCAGGGAGGCCCGCCCGCGTGCCTCCATCTCCCGCACCTTGGATTCGGAATGGATGTCGATTCGCCAGCCGGTCAACTGCGAGGCCAGTCGGACGTTCTGACCCTTTTTACCGATTGCCAACGACAATTTCTCGTCGGGAACAATCAACTCCATGGTGTGGGTGCCTGCGTCGATCAACACCCGCGACACCTCGGCGGGGGCGATCGCGTTGCATACGAAGCGCGCGGGATCAGGATCGTAGGGAACGATGTCGATTTTTTCGCCACGCAATTCCTGGACCACGGCCTGCACACGCGATCCCTTCATCCCGACGCAAGCGCCAACCGGATCGACGTCGCGATCACGACTGCTGACCGCTATCTTCGACCGCGCACCCGGCTCCCGCGCCGAGGCTTCGATGCGGACGATCTTCTCGTATATCTCCGGGACCTCCATCTCGAACAATTTTTCCAGGAGTCCCTTGTGGGTTCGCGACAGGATGATCTGCGGTCCGCGCGCCGCCTTGTCGATATCGACCACGAAGGCGACGATCCGATCCCCGGCCCGATAGGATTCGCGCTGAACCTGCTCGCGGACCGGCAAGATAGCCTCGGCACCGCCCAAATCGACGACCAAGTTCCCGCGCTCGAACCGCCGAACAATCCCGGAGATCAGCTCTCCTTTGCGGTCCTTGTACTGATTGAAGACGTTGTCGCGCTCGGCTTCGCGCACCCGCTGCAGGATGACCTGTTTCGCGGTCTGCGCGGCGATGCGACCGAAACCCTTCCATGCGCGGTTGAGCTGAAGCAGAGCACCGTACTTGGCGTCTTGCTCCTCGGCGCGCGCCTGATCCTTTTCATCGAAGAAAATCTGAAACAGCAGCTCGTCTCCGACCTCGGCGGTCAAGCCGAAGCGCTGGGCGTCCGCGATGGGGATTTCCTTGCCTTCGTTCCCCAGGGTCACCTGTTCGACGATGATGATGATCTGGAACAGGTCAACGCGACCGGTTTCCTCGTTGAACTTCGCCTCCATCTCGCGTTGCATGCCGAAGGCACGCTTGGCGGCAGTCAGGATCGCCTGTTCCAGCGCCTCGACCAGAATCGCTCGGTCGATGTTCTTGTCCTTTGAAACCTGGTCCAGAACCAGGCCAAGGGCGGCAGCATCACTCATGACGCACTCCGTTTGAGTTCCTTGTCCCAATCGGGGACCAGATTCGCCTTGGCGACGTCCTCGATGGGCAGGTGGTAGGTCCGGCCGTCACAATCGATCTCCACGAGGCCGTCATGGGCCCCGCGAAGGTGACCGGAGAAGTTGCGCCGCCCGTCCACGCCCTCGGTCAGGCGAATGCGCGCCTCGCGCCCCGCGAAGCGGGCAAAATCCGACTGTCGCCGCAACGGTCGGTCCAGACCCGGCGAACTGACCTCCAACTGATACGCGTGCGGAATCATATCCGCGACGTCGAGCGCGGCGGAGATATCCCGGCTGACCCGTTCGCAGTTCTCCAGCGATACCGTATCGCCTGGCACCGCATCGTCGCTTTCCGGACCCCGTGCATCCGGAAGGCGATCAATGAACAGACGCACCACCCAACCGCCAGGCTCGCGGCCAGAGTGAACCTCGACCAGATCGAACCCGGCGTCTTTCACGTATGGTTCGACGAGGTTCCACAAATTTCGTACGTCCTTTCTCATCTCGACCGTTGGGCAAAAAAAAGAGGCGGGCTGCGGGCCCACCTCATTGAGGGGCTGACGCTGAATTTCGGAAGCGTGCTTATAACACGCGTGATCCCGCTTCGCAACTTGGAAACATTATTGTAACCTACTGATTCTTAACAAGAATTACCGAATCGTCAACGCTCTTTTCCCATCCTGCTTCCCGGTAGTTTTCTCTCCGGTGCCATTCCTGCACTGGACTTCACGCCACTTTTTGTCGCGCTTTTCATCCCACTTCTTGGCCTCCCGTGGTGGGTTCCCGTCGGGCTGTTGCCGGGCGCCCAGGGTGCCATCCACGGGTTACAGGTTGCTTGCCTGGGCCCATTCCGCGCCCGTGACTCGTGCACCAGGCGCGAGAATCCGCATGTTACGTTTGCTTCGCGCATGACGACCTTGCCCGGGAACTCATCGGATTCGTTGCGTGTGGCGGCGGTCCAAATGACCTCGACCGAAGACACCAATCGCAACCTTGAAACCGCCGACAGGTTGGTACGCCGCGCCGTGGCCGGAGGTGCCGTTTTGGTGGGTCTACCCGAGAACTTCGCATTTCTGGGTGCCGACCGCGATCACAGATTGGCGATAGCCGAGAATCTGGACCCCGGCCCGGGCGAAGCCGTCGGTCCCATTTTGAGCGGGATGATCAATCTTGCACGGGACACCGGCGCCCATCTGCTGTTGGGTGGATTTCCCGAACGCGGGTCGCGGTCCGACCACATTCGCAACACCGCCGTACTGCTGGGTCCGGACGGTGCAATCGCCGCGCGCTATCGGAAGATCCACCTGTTCGACGTTGATCTGCCCGGTGGAGCCCGTTTCCGCGAGTCGGATTCGGTGGAGGCCGGCGGCGACGTCGTGGTCGCCCCCTTTCCCTGGGGTGGCCTGGGCCTATCAATTTGTTACGACCTGCGCTTCCCCGAGCTTTACAGGCGTCTGACCGCCGCGGGCGCCCGTGTGCTGGCCGTGCCGTCGGCGTTCACCGCCGAAACCGGTAGGGATCACTGGCACGTCTTGCTGCGCGCGCGCGCGGTGGAAAACCAGGCCTACGTTCTGGCACCGGCGCAGGTCGGCCACCACGGTGGACAGCGGCGAAGTTATGGTCACGCGCTGGTGGTTGATCCCTGGGGTGCCGTGATCGCGGAGTGCGGCGATCATGAGGGTGTCGCGATTGCCGATCTCGACTTCACCTACCAGGACCAGGTCCGCCGCGGACTTCCCTGCCTGACGCACCGCCGGCTTTAGCGCGCCTCGGGTCAGGTGTTTGGTTGGTCCGGCGCGGCTTCGCCCGCCGCGGGTTCTTCCGGCACACCTTCGTTGGACGGTCCGGTGATGACCAGCGACGCCAACGCCGATCCGACGAGCAACGCAACAACCACCGCCAGCGACAGGACCTCGGGAATATGAATCCGGGGTTCGATCAACATCTTGGCGCCGACGAACGCGAGCACCAACGACAAGCCAACCTTGAGATAGCGCAATTTGCGCACCAAGCTGGACACCAAGAAGGCCAGCGCGCGCAGACCCAAAATGGCGAAAATGTTCGACGTGTAGACGATGAAGACATCGCGCGTGATGGCGAACACCGCCGGAATGGAGTCGACCGCGAAAACGACGTCCGTCGCTTCGACCACCACCAGCACCAAGAAAAGCGGTGTCGCCAGGATGCGACCGTTTCGGCGAACGAAGAACCGCGAGCCCTCATAGTCGCTGGTGACCGGAACGAAGCGCTTGAACAACCGAAGGACAGGATTCTTGTCGGGATGCACCTGCGCGTCCCCCGCCGTCAGCATGCGTATCGCCGTCAGGATCAAGAACGCCCCGAACACGTACATCACCCAGTGAAACGTTTGCAGTAAAGCCGCGCCGGCCCAGATAAAGGCCCCACGCGTGACCAAGGCGCCCAGGATCCCCCAGAACAACACGCGATGTTGCAGGTGGGGTGCGACGGAGAAGTAAGAAAATACGGCCAAGAAAACGAAGATGTTGTCGACCGAGAGCGCCTTCTCGATCAGCCATGCTTGAAAAAACTCGAACGCGCGATCGGCGCCGTAGGTGAAGAACACCAGCACGTTGAATGACAACGCCAGGGCGATCCACACGCCGGACCAGGTCGCCGCCTCCTTGAAGCGAATCACGTGCGCCTTGCGATGGAAGATACCGAGATCGATCACCAGCATGACGACAATCACCGCCGCGAAGACGCCCCACACCAAGGGTCCACCGATGCTATTCATGGCGAGCGCACGTCCGCGGCGGGAATGGCCGGGGCCAACCCAGGCCCGAGGCGAATCCGAACTCCGGTATCGCCGCCAGACACTCCGCGGGGGGTGCCCACCGGCGCGCCGGTGGGTGGGATGGCCGCGGCAGCGTTGACCGCTGCTGGCCGAGGTACTGACGGTGAGGACGGCGAGGAGGATCCCGGCGGACCCCACAGATCCCCCGCCCGCACCAACAGCGAACCCGCGGAGCGTTTCAGCACCACGATCGCCAGGATCAGCAACACCAACATCACGGCCAGACGAATGTTGCGCCAGGGAAACAACTCGGCGAACGTCCGCTCGCGAGGGGGTGGAAGTTTGTGCCGTTCGGAAGGCATGGCGGGGGTTCTACTCGATGACGCGCCCGTGGGCGATCTCATCCAGATAGGCGGTGATCCAGGCAAGGGGGGCGTTCCAGTTGATGGCGACCTCGTTTGATGACCATGACTCGATGTGGTCGACATAGCAGGTCTGCGGCGCGCATCTGTTCATCTTCGTTCCCAGACTGCGAATCGTCGGATCTTGCAGCCCCGAGTTCGGCCCACCGGACAACACACCGGGCGGAGGGGGCGGAAATCGATAGTTGAACTGGTGTGCCCAAAACCGATGGTGCGGATTGCGCAGCGGGCGTGCGCCGTAGCCCGAGACGTAACATTTGTCGAGCGGGTTGCGCCCAAACAGATACCCGATGCCCGTCGCCACGGCGTCGGCATAGCGCCGATCACCCGTGAAGTCACCCGCCAATGCGACCACCAGCAGGTTGTTCGCCACGTCCGCGTTCGAACCCCACGGGTATCCCTTGGGCCCCGCCTTGAACGGCGTGCGATAACCCTCGGCAGCGATGATGGCAACAAACACGTCGGCCGCGGCGCGAAGATGGGCCTGACTTTCGCCCCGAATCGCCGCACGAGCGGCGTCCTCCGATCGATGCGGAACGACGGCCAGTGAAATCGTCCCCAACGCTTGGGTCTTCTGCCAGGTCATCGCGCTGGCTTGCTCGGGGCGCCCCGCGGGCCCCAACTCGGTCGGGACGGAGGCGTGGTGCCGTGATTCAGTGACGACGGCGCGAAATTCATCCCTGCCCGTGGTGATCCACAGTTCCGCGGCCGCCCAGTAGAATTCGTCGCTGACGTCGTTGTCGTCGTATGGGCCGCCACCGGCAGGATCGACGCCGGGTGCCACGCCGGGAGCATAGGCCGCCGGGTTGGCGCGGGCCGCGGCCCACGCACGCTCCGCCGCCGCCAGGCAACGCGCGGCGAACGGGGCATCAATCGGCCTCCAGATCCGCGCCGACTGCGCGGCGGTCGCCGCCAGGTTCAGCGTTGCGGCCGTCGACGGCGGGTGCAAGAACCGCGGCTGCTCGTCGGCGTGTGGCGCCAAAGCCAAGGTGGTCCAGGCGCGATCGTGAATCTTGTGATGCGCCATCCCCGCCAGCGGTTGCCCCGCGGGCACTTGCATCTTCAGCATCCACTCCATCTCCCACCGCGCCTCGTCGAGCAAATCGGACACGCCATTGGCGCGCTCGGGAATGTTCATCCGCCCGTCGCCGAAATCCACCGCCGACTTGCCGAGGTGAACCGTCCGTTCGTAAAGGTTCAACAACGTCCACAGCGCGATGCCGCCGTTGACCACGTACTTGCCGTGATCGCCCGCATCGTACCAACCACCCGCGACGTCCAGTCGGTACGCGCAGGCTGCGCGTGACAGGCACTGCACGCTCTTGTCCGACAAGTGGCCGGCCGGTCGGACCCACCGCGCATCGCCCGCGCGGGGCATGGCGATATCGATGCCACTGCGGTTCTGAAAGAAAAACGCCAGTGCGTCGTACTTTGGCTTTCGGTAGATGTCCGGTCCGATCTCGAACGGATGACTGGCGTCCGCCCCCACCCGCAACACATAGCCGGTCGCGGGTCTGGCAACGCTGGAGAAATCGACGACGTGCACGTTGTCCCCCGAGGCGCGATCGAACCCCACCACGCGGGTCTTGCCCGACACGACAACGCTGCCTGCCGCATCGAGCAGGCTCCAGTCGAGCGGTACCGGCGATGAGGTCTTGGCGGTCGCGAGTTTGGAAAAAGCGGGCAGGTATCCGACCTGATTGACCAGAACGTTCGGAACCGGCGGCTCGTCATGCACAACCTGCCGCACCGAAGGCGCCCGCCCACCTGAAGGGTTGACCGGAATGATACATCCGGAGACGGCGAGAAAGCCGGTGAGGACGGGGTAGAGACAACTACGCCGCAACGCGACCTCGGCGACTTCTCCATCTGCACGCGCAGCCTCGAACATTTCGGTAGCTTGCGGTTGCCACTTCGGTCCTACCCTCGATCGCCTGGGGATCCCGACGCGACGCGGCCGATGTGTTTCACGCGCAGACGGGCGCGGCGAACGCCACGGAACGTGTCGACCTCCGCGACGGCGATCAAATCGATTTCCGCACCGCGCCCCGGATCCTGGTCGGCCATGTTGAAGGCGATGGCCTCGCCCTTCGCTCCGGCCCGCTCGACGCCAAGCTGAAGGTGTTTCTGTCCCACCACGCGGGTGTCCGTGGTTGTGAGGCCCGGAATCGCCAACACCGGCTGGTTGTTGCTGGGACCAAAGGGCGCCAGTCGGCCAAGATCCTCAGCGAAACCAATACTGATCTCCGCCAGGTCGACCACCCCGTCCACGACAACGCACCGGTCCAGGTGGTCGACCGCGCCCCTTCGCCTTCCGACCTCGGCTGCGAACGCGATGCGAAATCCATCCAACTGCTCTGGACGCAGGCTGACGCCGGCCGCGGCGGCGTGCCCACCGTACCTCGTCAGATGATCGGCGCAGGCGGTCAAGCTTTCGTGCAAATTCAATCCCGCGATCGTCCTTGCTGATCCGCGCCCGACGTCGCCGTCGAATCCCACGACGACCACGGGTCGCGCGAACCGGTCAACCAGCCGGGCGGCAATGATTCCCACCACGCCGTGGTGCCAACCTTCCTGGCCGACGACGATCGCGGGTGCATCGGCGAACGCGGCGGCCGCCGCCAGCGCTTCGGTCCAGACTCGTTCCGAGATGCGCTGCCTCTCGCCGTTGACGTCGTCCAGTTGCGCTGCCAACGCCACGGCGCGGGCGTCGTCACCCGCCAGCAACAGGTCCAGCGCCAGTTGGGCGTCGCCAAGTCGCCCCGCCGCGTTCAGGCGTGGGGTCAGACGAAAACCGACTTCATCGGCGCCAATCACGGGATCGGACAGATTCGCCAGTTCCATCAACGCCCTCAACCCGGGGCGCCGCCGCGCGCCGAGCACGCGCAATCCCGCCGAAACCAGGATCCTATTCTCATCGACCAACGGAACCAGATCGCCAATGGTTCCCAGCGCCACCAGATCAAGCAGGTCGCGTGGATCAAATCCCGTCACGCCCAGACGAGTACGCAGCGCCGCGATCAGATAAAACGCGACTCCACAGGAGGCCAGACCCTTGAAGGCAAACCGATCCTCGGGTTGGTGGGGGTTGATGAGGGCGTGCGCCAGCCGCTCGCCGGAGGGAACCTGATGGTGATCGATGATCACCACGTCGATGTCCCGTTCGCGCGCGCGCACCAGTGCCGCAACGTCGCTGGTCCCGCAGTCACCGGTCACGATCAGTCGGCATCCTTCGTTGCCAAGGCGATCGACCACCTCGGGGGGCAAGCCATATCCCGATCCACGGCTGGCCACGCGCGGAACCACCGTGGCGCCAAGCGCGCGCAACCCCAATGCCAGAACCGCCGCGGTCGTGACCCCATCGACATCGTAGTCTCCAAAGACGCCGATTTGATCGCCGTCGCGAATCGCCCGCGCCAACCTGTCCAGCGCGCGGTCCAGATCCGCCATGCCATCGGGTGGCCGCAAATCAGCGAGGCGCGGGTTCAGAAAGCGGGCGACAGCGTCGGTGGCGACAAGACCACGCGACAACAACACCCGCGCCGTCAATGGCCGTACACCGACCCGCGTGGCCAGATCGGCGGCAGCCGTCTCGTCGACGTCGGTTAACCGCCAGTTCAGCACGCGCATACGTCGCTTAGCTTCTGCGCAACCGAGGCGCCAGTTCCAGCGCCACTTTGCCCTTGCGAAACGCGCGCACCGATCCGGAAGTTTGCGACACGACGATCGCGATGGCGTCGGTATCGCGCGAAATGCCGGCAGCGGCCATGTGCCGCGCACCCAGCCCCAGCGGCACATCCATGTCCCGGCCCTTGTCGAAGTTCAGGTACCGCCCCGCCGCAACCACAACGCCGTCCTCCCGCATGACGTACGCCCCGTCCAGCACCGCGAACGCGTGCAGCGCGTGGCGAACTTCCGGGTTCATGATGTTGCGTTCGTCCTCGGAGTAGCCCTGAAACGGATTCAACGTCAGCTGCCGCGATTTTTCCATCACGCTGGCCGCGTCACCCACCACGAACAGCGCGCCCACCGGACGCCCCTCCCACCCTTCGACACCCACACGAACGGCCAGGTCGAACAGCGCATCGAACACCCCCGCCGATACACCCTGGGCGGACAAGAATCCGAACGAACCGTCCTGGACCTCCTCCCCCACGGTAACCACCAAGATCGAATCGGGCATGCTGGCAGGCGTGCGCGCCAGAAGGCCAATCACCACGTCGCCCTCGTGATACAGACCCCGGGCGATCCCGGCGACGATCGCCAGTTTCAGTTTTTCCGCCCGCCCCAGATCGAACGCCGGCACCGGAAGCACCGGGATACCTCGCGCTTCGATTACGGCACGCTGGGTCGCGCTGGAAACCGCCTGGGCCAGCTTCTTGCGCGCCTTGGGATGCCCCTTGAACAGCTCTTCGGGAAGCTGCTGATCCCCGACGCACAACAGATGATCGAACGCCGCCTTGCTGGCCAGCGCAACGGCGGCCTTGATGGTTTCGATGTAGATGTGGTCAGCGGCTTTTGCCATGGTCGGTGTCCGGCAACGGGGCGGCCCACCTGCGGCGCCCGGTGCGGGACCATCCTACCCGATGCCGCCGATGTTTCCCCGACTCATCCTGCCGGGACCATGGGGCCGAAGTGCCAGAATCCTCCGTGGTAAAACTACCTTTTCAAGCCGCAACCCGATGGGTGGCTGCGACCCACCTTCAGCGCGCCGGGTCAAACGACGATGAACCTCAAGACGGTGGCAACAAAGCTCACGGCCGCGGCGGCGAGGTTTCGATCAACCTGGCTTTTTCTCGTCCTGGCCCTGATCGTCATCGGCATCGCCTTCGACCTGATCACCCGGTCCCAGCTTTCGGCGACGACCGTCCTTCAGTGCCAGGGAGAATACGGCGACAGTCTGCAACTGCTGTCCATGCGCACCCGCGAATCCGAACAAGGTCCGCGGGGTCAATACAGTTACTTGGTTCGCAGTACGGCCGGTTACGAGTGTCCTTTCTTTGGGGCGGACAGCAAGCTTCGACGACGGCGCATCGTCGCGACCGAACTGGGGTCTGCCTTCGCCTATGAGGTCGTCGGCACCGAAACCTATCTGCTGACCAATGAACACGTCGCGTCCTGGCCGGACGTAACCGATGGTCTGCACCGGGTCGACGGCGTCCCCGAAGGCTGCAAACGCGTCGACGACAAGCTGCGCATCGTTCGGGACGAACGCGACGATTTTGAACCGGGGCAAATCCCGCTGACCCGTGTCGCCGTCGATCCCCTCCTGGACGCCGCCGTCTTGAAGGCACCGCAGGTTCTGAAGGTGATCCCCTACAAGATTGGCAAAAGCGCCAGCGTCAGGCAGGGCAACGCGATCCGCGTGCGGGGCTTCCCGCTAGGGGTCATGCAGGCGGTCAGCGACGGCAAGGTCGTAAACCCCTACGATCGCGATCAAGAACAGGGATGGGACCATGTCGACTTCGTCGTCGACGCGCTGTTGTCGGAAGGGAACTCCGGCAGCCCGGTGCTAGCCGTGTCCTGCGCGACGCGCGAGTTGCAACTGGTCGGCATGTACCACGCGGGCTACAAGGGCCACAGCGCGCTGAACGTTGTCGTGGGAATCGACCAACTGGCCGAGTTTATGCGCCGGAAGAAACGCGTACCCCGGGCCCTGTCGGACGCCGGGAGCGGGCTGGGCGCAAAGGAACGTGCCCGGTTGATCGCGACGCTGGACGGAAGTGCGCTGCCTCTATTTGAATTCGGCGGGATCACGATTCGCGTCGAGGATCGCGACGGAGCCCTTCTGTATCATTTCTACACCAAGCAATTTCCGCTGGACGATCGCCGCGCTCTGGTGATCGAGGATCGCGCCAAGGACGGCTCGTTCGGCGAAATCACCCGTCTGTTTGTCCCCGGTGCTTCGGTCGTCACCGGGCCCGGTCCGTGGCGCGCGTGGCCGCCCTCCGCCCTGGGGGTGGACGAACGCGATCTGCTTGCCCGCACGGTCGATTCGTTGAGGGTTCAGGTTCAGCACGCTCTGGACTACCGCCTGGCCCTATCGAACCTGGGATCGCCGGATGATCGTCGCCGCGGACGCGATCTGTCCCGCCTGATCGCCCGCGACACCATCCTGGCGAAAGATCTCGCGAACGCGCTTTTCGAAATGACCGAGCGCCTCGCGGTCGGTCACGATACGCCGGCGCCACCGGCCGGATCGGTCCCGGAGGCGCCGCCAACACCGTTGCCACCGCCCGGTCCTGGATTGCCCTCCGGGACGCCCGTGCCGCCCAAATCGCGCTAGCCGGACGTCAACTGTAGCGCTTGCGCACAAGCGCCAAAATCGCGTCCTTCGCGCAGTGTTCACAGTATCCGTACCGGCCGCGCAGATTGTCCAAAGTCAAACGGGCCGCTGCGGCTTGCTCTGGCTGCATCTTGTCGGGTCCGTCGGTCAGAAAGACCAACAGATCGTCGTTGATGCGACGCACTTGCTTCTTCCGCTCGTTAAAAAAGGCCTCGCGCAACTCGGCTATCTGAGCAGGAAAGATGTTCTCCGTATCCGGCTTCTGTCGCGGATGATCGATTGACCATGCCCCCACCTTCGTAATCACATCGCGGCGAAACTCCTCACGTCGGCTCTGCATTCCCAGGACCCGCTCGACCTCGCCCATAAATTCCTCATCGGGTTCTTCGTCACGGCCTGTGATCGGGTTTGTGACCTTCTCCTTGCGTATCCAGTGCGACACCAGCGACACGTAACGCTCGAACTGATCGATGTATCGGCGCTCGTCGACCAGGCCCATGGCCGTCCGCACCTCGTCGTCCAGCAGGTCCAGCAGCCGATCGCGAACCTGGAACACGAATTTGCGATTTTCGTGATACCCGCCCGGCAACGGTTCCTGCTTCAGGAATTCATAGACACTGACGCCCCGAACCAGTTCCTCCAGTTCCTCGAACACCGCGAAGGGGGAAACACATGCGAACCTCGGGTTCTGGGCGGCGTTCATCAGCAACATCTTCATCTCACGGGGGGATGCCCCCGTCCGCCCTTCGTAGTTGGGGTACGTGTCGGATTCGCGGGCAATCTTCTCGATCCCCGCCACCAGTTCACGCGCCTGTTCGGCCGAAATCCCCTCGGGCGGACGCGCGTCCGCGTATAACAACGCTTTGTCGAGGGGACTCAGCTTGGCGAGTAAATCGGTCAGTCCCTTCGCGTACTTCTCGGGTAGCGGCTTCTTCATGCGCGTCAGCACCGCCCACAGCGCCGCGACCCAGGCGACGTGCGGCGCGACGTGTTTGTCGGTCTCCAAATGCGCTGTCCGAATCTGGGCATCGTAGATTCGCTGTTCGACTCGATAGTCAAGCAGGTACGGCGCCCGCACCAGTTCCATCCGTCCCTTGAAGGCCTGGAACTCCGGTACTTCCTTGAAAGCCGCCAGGTAGCCCTCGTTTGATGACCCGATGAACACGCTGTCCAGATCCAGGCTGGAGACCTCCAGTGACACGCGTCCGGTCTCGATGGTTGTCAGAAGGTACTTGTAGGCTTCGGGGGGACGCCTCAGCAGATCGGCAAAGTCGATCACGCCCCGGTTGCCATCCACCAGTTCACCCTGGGTTTCGTACAACGTCAACGACTGCAGCGCAGGCGGTAACGACGACAAACTGCGATCCATCGTCAACTGGCGCGCCCGCGCGTCGACCGCCATCTGAGGCTCAACGGTCGCCGCCGCCTGGCGGTAGCGCCGCGAAACGAAGAACCGCTCGACCTGCACATGGCGCAGCACCCGCGCCAGATCCCCATGGTACGAACCCAGCAAGGCTTCGAATATCTGCCGGTTGCGGTGTGACAGATCCCCGCGCAGCAGGTAATCCGCCGGCCGAAATCCCTGAGCGATGGCGGCGCCCAGGCGCGATTCGATCAAGACCTGACGTTGATCGCGCGGTATCAGCAGCAGGGGGTGGTCCCGCATCTCGTCGACGATCTTGGCTTCGACTAAATCGTCCTCCAAATACGCGTAGGTCTCGATCCCGCCTTCGGCCTCGAACTTCCCGCCCGAAAAACCGATCCCGCCCTTGGTCAGTTTCTGCACCGGAAAAATCCAGTTGAACCGGTACAGCGCCCCTTCCTCCAGCGTCGAGTAGTGCTCCATGCCGCGCTGCAAACTGGCGACGAAGGTCGACTTGGCGCTGCCGTTGGGGCCGTGAAGCAGGATCAAGCGGTTGGTCCGTCCTTCTCGAGCAAAGTTCGAGACCAGACGGTACACCGCCGCCTGGACCTCCTCTTGACCCATCAGTGCGTCCCGCCCGTCCTCCCAGGCGCAGTCAAACAGGTGCCACCGCGTGGCCGAACCACGAGGGGTGGGAATGGTCGTACTTCCGAAGTGATCGAAGACATCGCGAAGATACTGGGCAGCCGAGCGAGCGTGACGAGCAGGGTTCGCGCCAAAAAGCCCGAAGTACTCCTGGAACGACATCAACAGGCGTTTGCGCGCGAACCCTTCGCGCACGTCCGTCACGGCCTGCGACAGCCATTGCTCGGGATCGAAGTTGTCGTCGATGCCGGTTGGGTTCTTGGGAGCCATATCGTCGGGCAGCGTGGCGGACTGTCCGGCCCCATCTCCCCGATGAGAGTCGGTCGCCATGCGTTTTTACGGTAGCATGGTGCGGCAATCGCGGCAAAAACCGCCGAAATCCTTGTCATGAACCTGCCGCCACGCCTGCATATCTTTCCGTCGGCACACGTCCGAAGTATTAAGAGGTCACAATGTTGAACCCTGTGCGATCCGTCCCGATTCTCCTAGTTGCCCTGGTGTCAGGTGCCCTGGCCTCGTCGCGGATAGTCCGCGCCGAAGACGCCCCGACGGCGGTGAAAGCAGCCAGCGTCAAACCAAAAACGGCGAAACCGACAACCGCGGCCAAGCGGGGCGCCCAGGTCGCCAAGGCGGCCAAGGCCACGACGACGTCCCCAGCGAAGATCAAGTCGACATCGGGTGCCGGCGGCGCGGGGGGCACCGTCGCAAAGGGCCCGGCCGGCGCCGTTGTGGCCGTGACCGTGGACGACAAAGACGTTCCCGCGGCGACGCCGCCACCGGGATTGAGTCCCCTAGCTGAACTGAAGAAGTCCAACGACCAGCTGGACAAGATCCTGAAGAAGAAATACCCGAACTGGTCGCCTGAAGCGGAAGCCCAGAAGGCGGACGTAAGGAAACTGGTTGGCGGGTTTCTGGACTACCGAGAGTTGGCCCACCGGGCGCTGGCCAGACACTGGGAGACATTGAAACCCACCCAACGCCAGGAATTCGTGTCGACGCTACGAGAGCTGGTGGAACGCAGTTACCTGAAACAGGTGCGCGGCGATCCGAACTACACCATCAAGTATCAGAAGGAAGAAAAGACCGGCAGTGAAGCGAGTGTGGATGCGACCCTGACGACGGTTGCCCGCAACAAAAAAGTGAGCATCGCGCTTGTTTACAAGGCGATCTACAAGGATCACTGGTTGGTCTACGACGTGATCACCGACGAACAAAGCATGCTGGAAAACTATCGCGCCGAGTTCAACAAGATCATCAACAAGGACGGCTTCGACGCGCTCCTCAACCGCATGAAGAAGAAGTTAGAGGAAAAAGACGAGTGACCAGCGTGACCCGTGGCATCTCGGTGGCAACCCGTGGTCTGGCGTTTGGTGTTGTTGCCGGAGTCATGGCCATGGGACTGCCGGCGGGGTGCTCCGATCCCTGCTGCACGACCGACGGCTTCCCGATCAATCTGGCCGCCCCCGTCCCGCTCGCTGTCGAGACTGGGGGACCCTTGGCGAAGGCGCGCTACCCTGACGGGACCCCGTTCGATATGTCCATCGACACCGGATCGTCGCTCACGTTATTCCGACGACACGCCGAGAGAAACGAAAGGGCTCAGATGGTTACGCGCGACTTCGATCTACTGGACGCACTGCCGGCGCCCGATGGAACGACCACCGCCGTGCGGGCCAAATTTCGCGGCATCGAGGTCCTTCCATTGGACTTGGATCCAGCGGGCCCCGAGGCGGTGCTTGGTGGAACTTTTCTGAAGAACTTCTCCGTGCAGATCGATTTTGGCGCGCCGTCGATCACCTTCTGGTCGCGACAGGGCGCCACCGACGGTTTGCTGGCCAGTTCAGGATTCGCCGTGCTTCATTTTGACCTGTTCGGCGGCGGCGAACTGACGGCCCTATCTCGTCCGGATTTTCTGGGTTTGACCGGCCCGGTCGAGGTGCCGCCGACCCGCGTTGTGCTGCGCGGTTGCGGCGCCCCGGATGCCTTCGATCGCGTTGCCCCCCTCCCCCAGATCTGCTGCAAGCGAGGGGACGAGGTGTTGCAGGCCTCCGGGGTCGATCTGGCCTTGGTGCTCGCGACCGGCGTGGGCCCCCTGGTTTTGTCGCGATCCGCTTGGAATCGCATCGTGGCCCGGACACAGAACACCCCCGGCGGGTCTCCTCCCCCTGAGCCCGTGTCGGGTGCGGCATTGCCCATTCCGTCGCTGCCAGCGCCGCTCGCGGATGTCCTCTGGTCGACGCTGCCTCGCCTGGCGCTTGTCGACCAGGAAACGGACGACTCGACCAACCCGGGTCCCTGTGTCGAACTGGGGCGCGCCCGGCGACTGGAATGGATGGAAGCACACCAAACCGACGCCAGTCCCCCGTGTCCCCAGCTTTGCGACACGGATCCACGCGCGGCCGGAAAAGCACAGAATGCGGCGGCGTACCTTGAAATCGGCGACAATGTACCCGTGGCGATCGTTCCCGACGGCACTCCCCTGCTGCAGGCTCTGCGTGGCGAAATTCGTCCCGAGGGACCAGAAATCGACGGCCTTGTCGGAGCAGGTGTGCTGGCGCGAACGACATTGGAGATCGACTACAAGAGTCAGCCAAGCCGGGCGCTTCTGACCTGCGCCAAGCAATGGCCCCGCACGGCATGCCTGGCCAGTCCGCGCTGTCCCCGGCTCAGCAATCCCGGTGACATGCGCTCGTGTTTCGGTCTACAACGTCAGGCCCTGCCGGCGGCGTGTATGAAGGCGGTGTGCGAATGAGATCGCCGGTCCGCTCCCAATGCGGTCGTGTGAACTGGTTGATTCCCATCGCGGTGGCAATGGCGGCACTTTCGCTTGAACCAAATCGAGCGCACGCCAAGGTTCGCGTCGCCGTGCCCGAGTTCAAGGTCGAGGGCGAGGGGACGCCGGCGCTTGCCCTGCAGTTGCAGGACGGTTTCGTCCTGGGGTTGGTCCGCGCAGGGATACAGGTCCTGGATCCGGTGGATGTCAGCAAACGATTGGAAGCAACTCCCGAGTTGAGTGGTTGCGATTCTTCCGCGTGCCTGAAAAATATCGGGCGGTTGCTGGCGGTCAACTACGTCCTGCGCATCAAGGTGGACGTGGCCGGAAACAGCTACAAGATGGTGGCGCGTCTGTTTTCCACCGAGGGCGCGGCCCCCGCGGCGCTGCCCATCTCGACAAAATCGCGAAGCTGCGACGTCTGCACGGTCGCGGAGGCGCGCGACTACATGCTGAAACTGGCTGACGCCGTGAAGCCGGATCTGCAGGAGACAGCCGGGGTGCCCATCGTACCGCAGGCCCCTCCCCCACCACCGCCGCCTTCCCTGGTTCCGCCGCTGGTCGCCGCCATGGGCGGGGCGGTCGCGGTCGGGATCGGGATTGCCCTGTTCGTGACCATGCCGGATTGCCACGCGACCAGCGTGCCGACAAGCTGCGACGACAACCGCCTGCGCAGCGCGTTGGCCGGTGGGCTGATTGGCGCTGGCGCGGTGACCTCGGTGGTCGGTACGACGTTGACCATCTCGCGCAGCCGCATGCCGGCAGGCACGCCGGGCAC